>JAZRMJ010000138.1:0-12903 GCA_045647445.1 Acutalibacteraceae bacterium
TCCGATTGTTCGTGACTTTCAAGGGGCTCTGTTTTACATTTAGATATTGGTTGTAGGCAAAAATATCGGTTCACTTTGGGCAGAGTCCCCAAAAAAACATTTCATTTATCTCTTTGCCCCGCATTGCTTTAAAAGTTGATATAATTATCTAAATGGATATGGTTTAATATGAAAAACAAAAAAATCAATTTGATCATTTCAATTATTCTTATGGTTTCATTTTTAATAGAATATCCATTAAGATCGGCACTTACGAATATATTTTTATATTTTCCGATATTAACTTTTTTGCCCAATGTAGTTTTTTACATAGCCATATTTGTTTCTATGCTTTTAATAGAAAAATATTATGAGAAAATGAATTTTTTAAAAACAGCAATTTTAGTTTTAGTAATATTAGTTGTTTTTATGGTTTCGCGCTTGTGCAGTTTTGGTTTATTGTTTGCCTTAGTTGCGGAGATTTTAAAAACAATTATTTCGGCTATAGTATTGTTTTTTGGATTAAAGTGGCTTTTAAAAAGAAAAGCAAACCCTAATAAATTTTCTATTTTGTTTATCGTTATTTCAACATTAGCAAACATTGTTTTTAATATACTTGAGTATAAACGTATTGCTTCATTGGTAGTTAACGTCGGCAATGAGCTTTTTTCTTATTTAATTCTTATAACACCTTCTATAAGTGTTTATAATATCCTTGCTGGGTTTGCATTTTATATTATTGTTTTCTTTGCTTTTTATTTGTTCATTAGAGATGGCAAGCAAAAAACGGAAACACCATAAGAATACCCTTTGCAACCTCATAGAAATCAAAGAAAAAATAAAGAGTTCGTTCTTCTAAACTAATCAAAACCCGTTTGCTTTTTGGCAAACGGGTTTTGATTATGCTAAAAGCACAAAATCATTATCAACTCAAAATCGTGCTCAATTTGGTTGTTTTGCAACCAAACACATCAAAATATTCAAACTTTCTGTGGAATATGACAATGTGCGTCTTGACACGACCCCAATTTTGTTGATATAATAAACAAAATGTTTTATAAATCCTCAGCGTAATTTATAAAAATTATAAAACGTTTTATAATTTAAGTAAGGGGAGTTTGTTGTGGCAGCTGAAAACAGAGATTTGTTGATCCAAAAGATGACAGATAATCTACCTGTTTTGCGTGCAAAATTAAAGCTATCTCAAGAGAGGTTGGCTTCTTTGATCGGAATCAGTAGATATACTGTTATCCTAATCGAGACAAAAAAACGAGAAATGAGTTGGAACGTGTTTTTGTCTTTGGTGTTGCTGTTTGATAAAAATGAAGACACTTCAGATTTGTTAAGAGCGCTGGGCATTTACACCGAGGAGCTAGACAAAATTATAAAGCAGTAGCAAAAAATAAAAATGAGGAGGGGTGATTTAATGAAGAGATTGTTGTCGATTTTTATCGCATTTATCCTTATTTGTTCAACAATGCTCTGCGTGCCGATTGCCGTATCAGCAGAATCGCTATATATACGCAAGGTCGTTTCGGTCGTATATGACGATTCAGGCAGCATGCTTAACAATAATAAATATGCCTATGCAAACTACGCTATGCAGGCCTTTTGTGGCATGCTGAATGGCGAAGATAAGCTATATATCACCTATATGAACGGCTCAAAGCAGGGTGATAAATACTATCCCGAAGAGGTCGATTTGTCTGCAGGTGGAATTCAAAGCTCGGTTAATTCCATTAGAGACACTATATCAGGTGGAGGCACTCCTTATACTGCAGTTGAAGTAGCCTATGAAAAGCTAAAGAGTGTTAAGGATTCAAACCCTAACACCCAATATTGGCTGGTTGTTATAACCGACGGTGCGTTTGAAATCGACGGCCTTGACACCCCTGCAAGGATTGAAAGGCACCTAAACAAAGAGTTTAAGAGCTACGCTTCAGATAAAATGGCTAACGGAACCCATCCTCAATTAACCTTTATGGGCATAGGCGATATAGCCTCACCCAAAGAGAATAAAAGCGATGGTATTTATACCTATTCTGCATCTGATTCAAGTGGAATAATGTCTGCAATGTCTAAGATGGCTGACCGTGTTTCAGGCAGAACCCGTCTTGATAAAAAGGATGTTAAACAGGTTGATTCCAAAACTCTGCAGATATCATCCTCCATACCACTTTTGAATATTGCTGTTTTAGCGCAAGAGTCAACTGCCAAAATAACAAAGGCAGTTTACAGCAACGAAAAAGAAATACCTATTGGCCGAAAGGTTTCACTAAGCTATCCTAATATTGGTGAATTGGTGGGTGGAGCCTATCTGGTGGGCGACTCTCAAAGCGTAATCGGCTCAGGCAGCTACAAATTCACCTTTGATAAAGAGGTCAAAGCCGAAGATGTTGTTTTTCTTCTTGAGCCTGCGCTCGAGATGAGGGCAACCATCAAGCTAAACGGCAAAGAGGTTAAAGGCTTAGATGAGCTTGAAGAGGTAATGGAGAAGGATAAAATTTCTCTTTCTTGCAAAATTTATGAAATGGGAACCGATAAAGAAATTTCACCCTCTCTAATGCCATCAGGCACCAAATTTACAATCACCGTTACCGAAGATGGCAAGACGGTCAAAACTGTGTCAGGCCAAAAGATGGAGCTTGTCGATTACGTGCTCAAAAAGCTCGAAACCGAGCTAAAAGCATCGGTGATTATCGATGGCTTCAATCCAATTGATTACACTATAGATTTGTCACCGAAAAAATACGTTCCCAGAGTGACCTATACTATGGATGCAAAATACGGTAACAACTCAAAGAGCATCAAGCTAAACAATCTTCAAAGCAATAAGGATATGACCATTTGCTTTACCGTTTATGCAGATGGCAAAGCAGTAACCGACCCCAACGTTGTCAAATCCTTAAAACCCACAATCAATGTTTCACCTCAAGGCAATAGTGGTGCAATATCCTACACAAGCGATGGCAAAATTGTATTCACCCCCAACGCTGCCACCATCCCATCCGACGACGTAGGAAGCTTTGATGTCAACGTAACCTGCACGCTGAATAACGGCGTAAAGGCTAAAGCTGACTACACGGTGCTTATAGCAGAATATAAGGTAATACCCATCGATGTAACCGATTCAATCGTAAAAACCAAATTCTTCGGCAATACCGTTTCAGCATCCTTCTACATAACAAAGGATGGCACAAAGCTCGACAAGTCATCCGTTGAAAATAAGATATCGGTTGTGCTAAACGAGAAACATTCAAAGCTGGGCACCAACGTTGTCGTAGCCGATGACGGCACCATCACCATAACCCCGAGCGTTGATAAAGATTATAAGCTCAACTTCTGGAGCTGGTGGACTAATTGGGCCTACTACTTCGGCCTTGAAGGCTCCGATGTTGAGATAATCCTCAACCACTCTTTTGGCACAGCCAAGTCAACAATCAACGTCGTTGAGGAGGATATAGTCTATCAAATCTTCTGCGTCTATTTGCCTTTAATAATCGAGCTTTTGATTTTAGCGGCCATTATAGCCTATATTGTTCGCTATTTAACAAAGGCCAGGTTTGCATCAAACGGAGTTATCTATGTTGGCTCAATCACTCGATCGAGCAATAGAGGCTCAGGTGGTACTCATAGGCTGGAGCTTAGCGAAATTCACCTCAACCAATATAATAAGTTTAAAAACCTGTGGAACCCCTTCAAGGAGCTCACCGTTTCATGTGGAGGTGTGAGCATAACTGCATCAAAGGGTAACCAAATTATTTGCAACGAGCCCTTCCCGTGGTATTCTGATGGAATTAGACCCAAATCTCGCACAATCCAAATCGAAACGCCAAAGGATGTAGTTAACTACTGCCTTGAGAATGACGAGCTGGTCATAAACGAAATCAAATCCATTACGGTTATGGATGAGCAAAACAAATTAATTTCTCAGGATGACTCGGTTTATTATTTTGTCAGAGCCGATATTACATATGTTGCAGTGGGCAACAGACAAACCGAAGTGATTGACAGCGCGGTCGCTTTTTGTTACTCAACAATACAAATTTAATTTTGGAGGTAGAAGATTATGGCACAAACTTTGTTGTTAGGATTGGGAGGCACCGGAAGTAGAATTGTAAACTACGTAGCTGCTGACCTCAAAAAAAAGAAGATTAGCATTAACGATGGCCAAATTTGCTGCACCGTTCTCGATACTAACGAAAACGACAGAAAAAAGATACTTGAAACAGGCGTAGGTATTCCCGTTATTCCAACCAGCAAAAACCGCATCATTGATGATTATCTTAAAATGTATTCAAACAAGGGCGTTCGCTCTTGGATGCCTGAATCTCCTACCTTGCTCAAAGAGAGCATGAAGGACGGCGCATCTCAGATGCGCACCAAGTCTCGTTTGGCGTTTATGGATATTGTTGAGGATAGAACCATTCGTCAGCTTGAAACCCATATCGACAAGCTGTTCGACAACAGAGACGGCACACAAATAAGAGTTATGATTGTATCCTCTCTTGCCGGTGGCACCGGCTCGGGTATGTTTATTCAGACTGCTCTTTGGCTTAGAAAGTATTTTGCTAAAAGAAAATGCAAGGTAACCATCAGAGGTATATTTGTTCTTCCCGATGTGTTTATCAATACTATCGAGGATATTCGCACCGACGATACCGAAATTCAGAGCCTTTATGCTAATGCCTACGGTGCAATCCGTGAGCTCAATGCTATCACCAAAATTAAAACAAAGGGTCTTGTGCCACTAAATCCCATTAAAATTGATAATCTTTTCGATAGCCAAGAGGGTCAACCTGATGGTGAGCCTGTATATAACTACGCATTCTTTATTGACGATATTTCAGAGGGTGGCTCTGTTTTGACCCAGATTGACCACTATGAGCAGGTTGTTGCTCGTCTTGTTTACATGCAGCTTTATGCTCCTATGCATGACGACCTTTATTCTGAAGAGGATAACCTGTTTAAGCGCTTTGAAAAGAGCAAGGAGCCTGTCTTTGGCTCTTGTGGTACTGCTAAAGCAGTTTATCCCACCGAGGATGTGTTGCGTTATTGCGCTTTAAGAGCGGCTCAGGATTCACTATCTACCGGCTGGAGAAAACTCGATGAAGAGATAAAGGATAAGCAGCGCAAAGAAGATGAGCGCGAGCGAAATGGTGTTATTTTAGCTCAGCGCATCAATCCTCGTCTTGAATATGTTAAGCTGTTTGATGCCAAGGCAGCAAAAATAGGGGATCAGGTCGGCAAGGATAGGCTCTTTGTTAACATCGCAAACGACGTTAAAAACGAAGAGCGAGTGCCCGGTGAAGACGGAATGGTTGAAATCAACTATACCGATAAGGTGGATGACCTTATTGAAAGACTTGATGAGATTATTGCCACTACTGTTGATACTGCTAATCCGGGCAACCTCGGTGGTATCAGAGTCAAAAAGAATTGGGTCGATCAAACCACCGACACTAAGGATTCATTGATTGCCTTTGTTGAGAAAAAGAAAAAGGATGTTAAGAGGTTTATCGACGATACCGATGCTTCTGTCGATGCTCTTGCCGAAGAAATACTCGACCTTGTTTGCCCCTCCGATATGGGCGATATTAACCCCGATAACCTTTCTTCTATCTTTGGCTTCCTCACTAAGAAGGATAACAATAACGAAACCTATTTCGTTCATCCTATCGCTGTCAGATACCTGCTTTATAAGCTGGCAGCAAGATTAGATGAGATTAAAGGCACCATTATTATTGATACTGCAAGAAGCTGTGCCGAAAAGGGTTATGGCAACGGTAAGCCTAAGATTAGCTTCGATAATCCCAAAACGGGTAAGGTTGAGGATGATGCTGTCAGCTATCTCAACAGCAAGGCGTTCCTTCAAAGTGAAGAAAAGTTCCTCAAGACCTTTAAGTCTTTGTATGCTCAGCACAACGGTGGTCAGTTTGAGCTTTGTCGCGCTTATGCAATCACAGCCCTGAAGCTCAGACTCGCAGTAATTCTTTCTCAAAGACTTGAGAAGCTAACAGGCGTTGTTGAAGGCTTCTTTAAGGATCTTGTTAAGGTTTCTAATACTTTAGAAGATGCTGTGGCTGAAAATGTTCGCAAAAACAATCAAACCTCTCAAAAGATTATCTACGTTTGTGCATCAAACGAAGAGAAAGAAGCGCTATATAAAGACCTTCGCTTTAACACCGGCAACAGCGATTCAAATGTTAACAAGATTATTGTTCGTGCGCTCTACGGTCAGTTCTGCTCTAAAGAAAACCCTGAAGCAGAAAATAATAAGGAATACAAAGGCAAGAGCGTAGAAACTACCTTCTTTAAAGAGGTTGTTTCTACCTACAGCAAGCTGATTCTTGCAACCAATAAGGATGATATCGACCTTGATATCTACACTGCAATTTGCAAGAGCACCGATATTGAGTATGAAAAGAGTCAGGCAGGGGCCGAAGAGAGCAAGGTTGAATCCGACCGTCTCGATATCGACCTTGAAACCGGCGAAGTCATTGTTGATGATTCAAAACATCAGCGCCACGTTGGAGCGATGGATGCAATGGCAAGAAGATTGCTTGACCTTGGCTCACCCTTCCTTATCAGCGATGACGAGCAGCCTGAGGATGCTGATGAGCACCTTATGGGCTCCGATGATTTTGACAATGACGATATGAACTTTACGCCCATCAAAAAGCGCAAGACCTTCTGGGGCTTCAATCCCATTGTTGCAGAAAAATGCCCTGAGCTTGCAACTATTCTGGGTGTTAATATTAAGAGTCAGCAAAACAGCGCATACTCCAAAAATGAGCTTGATTGCTATCGCGCTGTTTACGGTATTCAGGCAGGATACGTAGAGAAGTTCAACGAGCTTAAAAACGGTGATTACTACAGAAATTATCAGCAGATAGTTCGTGGCATGATTGCAGGCGTTGGCGAGGGTCGCCCCGAAGAGCTCATTCATACTCCTCACCTCGACAAGACCTGGCACCTCTTCTTGCCCTACATTACACCCGAAAAGCAGCGTGAAGAGGACGGCAAATTCTATCGTTACTTCCTTCTCGCTCTAGCTTACGGCATGATTACGCTCAGCAGCAACGGCAAATATCAAATCGAAAGAGTTAAAAAGACCACCACAGGTGAATATGCAAAGTATGAGCCTGTGCTTTACAATGGCGAAGAGGTCGGCAAGGTCAACGTGCTTGAATTGATTTCTGCTCTTAAGTTTGACGGCTCCTTTATGATTGATGCTGCAAAGTATAATCAAAAGTTTAAAGATGAGTGCGCAAGAAGCGATAGTTATGAGGGCACCGAGTTCCTTCGTGGCAGAAGCATTAAGGATATAAGCGGTGATTCTGCCAAGACTACCGTCGGTGGTTTGGCTTCAAAGCTTGATACCAATGCCGTTACCATTATGGTCAGATACCATAATTCACACAGACATAGTGATGACGTTACAGCAATGCTTATTCAAGCTCTCGAGAAGCTTTGCTGTGAGCTTGTTGAAGGCAATTATGACCGTAGCGACGTAGCAAAGATTCAGCATAAGGGCTTTGAGCTTTGCAAGCGAATCTATACTGCATCGACTATGAAGGATAAAGATATTGAAATGTTTAATGTCTGGAAGGCCGAGTGGTCGAAAAATATCTAAATATTGATCTCTGATTTGTTAGCACACGAGGGGACCCCCTCGTGTGCTAAGAATCAAAGTTGGTAGGGGGTTACTTATGCATACCTTTTTTATAAATACGTCTGGTAAAGAGTTAGAAAACTACTCTGAAATATTTGAAATCCAGCGCGAGACAAGGCGTCTTGTTTCACTTGAGTGTCCTCTTACCGATTGGAATTCCCAAGAAACAGGCTATAAAGCGTTAATACATAAAATGGGCGACTTAATCGATAACTATAAGGATATTAATAACGATTTTAACCTTATACTATACATTGATTTGCTATCGTATGAAGAGTATACTGCCATTCCTATGAGCAAGCATAGAGAGAGATATGCTTGCTTAAAAGCGTTGCGTTCTATATTAAGGTGCTATATCAGCAGCACCTTAGTTGAAGAACTCAAAGAGTTTGGTCGCACCCCTCAAGAGGTTTTGCTTATTTTTGAAGAGAATCAGCTCCCCGAGGATGAAGATGATACCACAGAGGATGGAAAAAATCTAATCCGTTCATACACAAGAGCTTTTCTTGGCCTTCCTACCGATTCCGAAGTTGATGGAATGCTCAGCGTTGCTAAGAATTGCGCTGCTGATTCAGCTTCGGCCCAACGGCTATGCCTTGATTTTGCCGAAAGGTCAACCTCTTGCATAAGCAAAACCATATTAAACATCTATGAGGATCAGATAGATACCTTTGTCAAAGAGGCAAAGAGCTATAGTACCTCAGAGCAAGCATTAAAGCACCTGCTTGATAACATTGTTAAGTGTGGCGATTCCGAGAGCGTATTTTCGGTTTCATTTATTACTAACAGACGAGCAGGTGTATCTAATAAACAAGAAAAAACACGCCGTAATCTCAGACTGTGCTTCTATCTGATGTCATGTGTCAAAGAAGAAACGGTTTTAAATAAAAATATAAGTGAAAATGAGAATCAGGTTAAGCAGTTTCCCCCGGTCGATTGGGATGAAATTGCCATTGAGTTATCTGCAAGAGGCTATATTTATAAAAAGAAATATAACGAAACCCAGCGACTATCTGAAAGCTTTTCAGAAATGAATTTGGCACCATCCCTTTTGGCGTTTGACCATCAGCGCTTTGGTTTTGATGAATATGGCAAACGAGCAAAAAGCTTTGATTTGGTTGATTCGCAGGATCAAAAGGATGATAACCAAGAATCCCAAGATTTAGAGGAGAGTATTGTAAGACCCGATGATAATAAATCGATTGTAGTCAACGAGGTTGATGCCCGTAGCATCTTTTCTCAAAACGAGTATCCTCTTTTTGACTATAACGGCGATAATTTTGACCAAAGAATGTTGGGCAAAAAAGCCACCGTTGACCAGTATGTTGCTGAAGCAAAAAAACTGCGTCGGCATCACCTTGATTATTTGCAGCGCTTAAAGGTTCATGTATCCGACCGACTGTCTAATTACGCAGGTCGCTCAGCAGAGAATGATCCTGCATTGCTTCGCAAACGCAAGGTGAGCGTTGCCGAGGCAGATTTTGAAGATGACGGCAGAGATTACAGATACGCAAAAGCAGATAAATCCGAAGAAACAAAAAAACTAAAAACCATTGAGGATATATCAGAAACTGCCTATACCTCTGCAATCATAGATTATATGGAGTTTTGTGCAGGCCGTTCTGTTGCAGTAACCGATATAGAGCAGCATAGCAATTGGTTTGTTACAAGAGTTCATCAAATAGAAGAGAGCTTGAGAATGCTTTATAGAATAGCAATAGGCATGCTTATTGCTGTTATGGCGCTATATATTCCTTTTGTTTTGATTCAATGGGAGTCAATAATCGCAAATCCCCTTACTGTTACAACTGCGTTGTTGTCGGTGCTTATCCCGATAGGTTTGCTTTATGTTGTTTTTGCCATTGTTTGCAATATTCAGCGCAAAAAATTCTTAAAGGCATGGATAGAGTTTAAAGAAAAATCCGATATGATACTCAAAGAGAATGCGCTCGCAGCAGAAAAATATGATAAACTGCTGTCTGTTTATATCCCCACTTTGAGATGGGTCTATGAGTATAAGCTGGATGTTGAGTTTTATTCTGAATGCTGCAAGATGGCAAGAGCCAAGATTGCTCACCATATCCAAAAGCTTCATGATAGAGTCGTTACCATCGGCAATATCATAGAGGATTTAGAGTCAGACGCTCCCGATAGCAGTCTCGTTTCGCAAAGAGCAAGCAATAACCATAATAACGAAATAGACTACAACGTGTCGTTTTGCACAGGCGATAAGAATTGCAAATTCTATTCAATTATCGATGAGCATTTCTTAGAATCAACACATAAATAAGAAGGGAGCAGGTTAAATGGAATTATTAATTTTTATATTAAAAACATTGTTTATACTTGCTGCCGTTGTGTTAATGTTTGCACCGTTGGCATTAGAGTTTTATACCTTCAGCCGTGATAAAGAGAATAAAATTTCATTCAAACGTTTTCGCCAGGTGGTCTATACTGCTGTTTATATTGTGGCAATCACCTTAGTGCTGTATCTGTTTAAAGAGCTTTTGCTGTGGCTAGAGACTCTTTCGTTTATTCAGTGGCTTGCAAGCAATATTGCTATCAGCAGCAGAGTGACCTATTTTGGCAAGGTTATGGTTGCAATCCTTGTCAACGCTGCAATAGGCTTTCTCTATCGATTTGTCGAAAAGTTTGTCAGAATCGGGTTAAAAAAGAAAGACCTGGTGCACCCAAAAAAGAATGGCAGTTTTACCTGGGCGCAGAAGCTTGAGCGCAAGGTCATTCGCTTTTTTAATACCGAAACCTGGTTCTTTGTTGGCGAAATCATAAAGTATCTGAGCGCAATTTTAACTGCAATCTATATTATAGCGTTTGTTGCCTATCAGGTGCCGGCAGTCTTTGGTGCTAATTGGATACCCTATGGCTTTATTTCAATGCTCTTTAGCGCAGGCTATATTTATCCGACCATAACGCTGTTTGCTTTGTGGGAGATGTTTTTCTTTCTTGAAGGTATCAAGCGTGTTGAAGAGGAATGCCCCGAATTGATTGACGGTGAGCAAACCGAAACCGAAGAGTCAACCGTTGACCTTAATGCAATAGATGCCGAGATTCGCAAGCAATTTAATGATTTTTATCTTTGCGATATAGACCTGTCTAAAACCTTAGAGCAGGAGCTGTCAAAAGAATCTCGCCATCATGAAATTACTGCTTTCATAGCTCAGGCTATAGAAAATGACAAGCGATGCCCTCAAAAGAATAAAGAGATATATTTGAATTGCTTGGATAAGATGATCGACATTGATAAGAGTGTTTTTATCAACGGTTCACTCTTTTCAGAGTTTTCAATGTATTTTTTAAGATATCTCTCGGTGGTTGTAGCGCGAGGCGACAATATAGTTTTTGTCTGCAATAGTGACACTCAAATTGATAGCGTTTATAACTACCTCAAAGAAGGCTTCTCAAACCTGTCGAGCCTTTATTGCTCAGGCTTTCAAGACGGAGCAGTTGATTTTGACGACCCCATCTGGAGAATAGTTAAAATTGACGGAGAAAACGACGTTATCGACGAAGCCTCAATTGATGATAACAGTATTCTTGTAACTTCACTGAGCTATTTGTGTTCTGCCCATTTTGAGGGTGAGCATAGCAGATTCATTAACCTTATCGACACTATTGTGTTTGTTGACACCCTCAAAACCGTCAACACCTACAATCGTCAGCTTGCTATGTTCAACACACGGCTAAAGCACATCACAAAGAATAATTCCGCAATGTCTAAAAACGGCAATATCAATAACGGCTTTAGGGTCAGATATATGTCAAAACAGGTCAGATATATCTGCTTTGATGATACAAGAACCCCCGGCCTTGATAAGGTGCTGAAGAATCTGTTGGCAGTCGACTTTGATTCGGTCGATTCAATGAATTATAACCCACAGACCATAGTTCGTTGCTATAGCTATGAGGGCAAAGTGGATGAAAACGGACGCCGTAACTGTCCACAGTTTTTCACAGCCGATGAAGAGGTCGGCTCTCTTATGAACATGGCAGTGCTCTGCCTTGCTAAGGGTGCATCAAACGTTACTGTTTTTGCTGATGACTCTATTCCGTATGCCAACATTACAGAAACCCTCTCAGCCAATATGGGCAAGGTGGCTATTAAGGCAGATGTTGGTAGCATCAGGCTAAACAAACCCCACTATAATCCCGATGATTACTCGGTTTTGATTATAATGGATTCAGGCAATAACCTTCCCTCAGCAATTAGAAAATATATTACTATGGTGTCTGATAAGCCTTCGCTTGTTATCATATTCTCAAAGCCTTATATGCTGCGTGACTACTACGTTGAAAATATAGGCTCATTGTGGAGTAGCTCACAATTAGAGCGAATCCCTGTCGAAGAGGGCACAAAGAAGGATGTTGCTCAGCGAATTCTCGTCAAGGCGAATTCGGGTGGAATCTCAGAAGAAGAGATTTTCAAATTAGCCGCTGGTGTGTCTCAATTTGAAAAATTCGTTGAAAATCGAGATGTTGAATCGATATTGTCAGCCGTGCTTGAAGCATACGGCTTAAATCAGCATGACCATATTGATTTGTATCAAATTTTTGAGTACACCTCATCTCAGGATTTCGATGAGAATGGCGTGTATAGCTCGGTTGATAAGATTTTGCTTAGGCGTCAGGGCAGACTGTTTGATATGATAAGTGGCAGAGATATGGTTGTTATGTCAACCAGCAACGGCGAAACCGTGTTGCCTATGCCTCGCAAGCGACTGACTCAGAATTTTATTGCCGGTCAAAACATGCTTTATAACGGCAACATATATCATATCAACAAAATTGATATCCCATCGGGTCGTGTTTTCACCCGACTTGCAGTTGGTGGCAAAAACGACGAGGTTTATCAATACATTCAAGATCGCGAGTATCGAATCGATATGAATCCCGAGCTTATCGAATCGGTTTTCCCGACAAAGCATGTTGTTTTAAAACGCAAAGAAGATGAAGTTTCGGTCAGCGATATTTATATTTCGGTCTACAGAGCACCTATGGAGGTAGTCACCAACGGCTACTTTGAAATAGATCCACATACCATGGCGCTCAACTCTTGCGAAAACAACTATCATAGCATAAATGATGAGGGCAACGATGAGCTGGCAAAGCAAACCTATCGCAGATACGGCAATGTGTCTGAATCGGTTTACTCGTCAGATACCCTTATCAAAGCCTCTAATCACCTCGCAAGCCCTAAGGGCAAGTCGGATCGTAGCCATGTCGTTCTGTGA
>JAZRMJ010000139.1:0-3458 GCA_045647445.1 Acutalibacteraceae bacterium
CCGGGATATCCGATAGATATCTTCATAAAGAAACGGTCAAGCTGAGCCTCGGGTAGCTGGAAGGTACCAAGAAACTCTATGGGGTTCTGGGTGGCCAAAACCATAAAGGGCTTTTCCATTTCGTAGGTGACGCCGTCAACAGTAACGTGAGATTCTTCCATCGCCTCAAGCAAAGCAGCCTGAGTTTTTGGAGAGGTACGGTTGATTTCATCTGCAAGAACCATTTGGCTCATGATAGCACCGGGTTTGAACTCAAACTCACCTGACTTCTGATTATAAACAGAGAAGCCAGTAACGTCTGAGGGCAAAACGTCAGCAGTAAACTGGATTCGTCTGAATGAACAATCAACAGACTTTGCTACTGCAGCGATAAGCCTTGTCTTACCTACGCCGGGAACGTCCTCAATAAGAACGTGACCGTTAGATATAAGAGCGGTCAAGACCATGGTAATAGCTTCGTTTTTACCAACGATTACCTTTTCTACGTTTTGGATAATTTTATTTAACAATTATATCCCCTGCCTCTAAATAATAGTTGTAATAAGTATACACTTTTCTTTTAGGTTTTTCAACAGTTCAAAAGCCAATTTTGAAGCTCATAATTTGTATAAAATAAACTAAAAAGCACACTCAAATACAGAATGTGCTATCTAAAATCGAAATATGATTATTGCTTATTTGATGAAATAATAATTATTGCCAGATATATAGAAGATAATAACAAAGTAGGGTTTTTAAATTCACTTATCATTATAAAGCCCATCATCGCACATATTGACACAAGGGCAATATCAAAAACAGTTCTAATTGTTTTTGACCATGGAAAAGCATTTAAAGATTCGAGCGCAACGTCTATTATATCTCCACCGTCTGTACCACTGATTGGGATTAGATTAAACAACCCATTTACCATCATCGCCGTTTTAAAGTTTATATCTTTTATGAATATAATTGGTATCAAATTTGCTGCAGGCCCACCTATCGCAATTAAAATGCGTTTGACCTTACTAAACGTGTAGTTTGACTCAATATGCACTCCGTTTGCAAAAAGGTCAATGCTTCTTAGTCTTTGACCTATTAACAGCATTATTAAAACATGCCCCATTTCATGAATGGCGACCGATAATAATGAGCTGAGAGCGACTCCACTTTTATCTATACACAGCAAAAGCGATAATATAACCGTAAATAAGAAATGAATTCTGACTTCTAAATTAAAAACTTTAAAGCTCACGCTTCGTTTAATTGAGTTAGAAAGTATTGTGGATTTATGCGAACATCGTTAATTCTCACTTCAAAATGCAGATGAGGGCCCGTTGACCTACCCGTGCTCCCAACCAGAGCGATGGCATCACCCTGACGAACCTTATCCCCCACTTCAACCAGAAGCTTAGAGCAATGAGCGTATAGGGTAACAAGACCGTCGCCGTGATCAATGGTTACAAAGTTGCCATAATCCGAGCTATACTTTGATCTTAACACCTTACCTGGCAAAGCTGCTTTAATAACTGTGCCAGTATTTGCAGACATATCAAGGCCACCATGAATTCCGTAATTACCCGTTACGGGGTTAACTCTGTAGCCAAAGGGTGAGCTTATACGTTTTGGAATTATAGGCATGCTCATTTGAGTTAATCCATTCGATGTTGCCGACATTTGACGAACAAGCCCTAAATCAAACGCATACTCAGCCGAGGGTGAATCCTCTTCGCCAATGGAGTCATCATCTTTCGCTACTTCTGACGTTGGCTTTGAAATTTCGGGCTCTGACTGATTGTCTTGATTATTTACAATCGGCTCAATTGATGTTTTTTCGTTTGCAAGAGTTATGAGCTCAACAGATATTACATTATACAGCTCAGGTTTAATCCACTTGACCCCCATTATTACAAGCATTAAAACTATGAATACGATTGACTGAGTATAAAGCAGATTTATATTTATTATATTTTTTGATAAAACCGTTTTCATTCTATCACCCAATAAAAAAGTATCTCTCATCAAATCATATGATGAGAGATACTGCTCATATTACATTATTATATTTTAAGCGGTATAACGCTTGTTACGCCGTTATCAATTCTAGATACAGAACTAAACTTTCTGCAGATATACATCTCGCCTGAACGCTTAATAATGTCGTAGTTTGAGATATAAGAGAAGGTTTGATTGTCATTAAAGCAAACGGTGTAAACGCTCTCAGCCAGGGTTCTTGCGGCACCATCTTTAAAGACTACAAGCTTGCTACCTGTATCGCTACTCTCTGCTAACAAGACGAGCGCAGTTGCTTCTTCATTGACTCTAAACTCGCTAACACGATTTGCTATTGCAGCAGTACCTGCATAAGCAGTTTTATCGCCATCAATATAAACTACCACACCGTCAGACAAAACAGCGAACTGACTAACGTCGACTGCAAGTGACTCAGGCTTACTAAAACCTTTATCGCTCAAGGTGATTTTCATTAACTCACCTGTGCCATCTTCGTTTATACCATCAAGATAATACATCTGATTGCAATCTTTAGAGAATACAAACTTATCGGTTTTTATCTTTGATGAGGTTAGCGCAACAGACTTGCCATCAACCGAAACAAATTTATTTGTTCTGTTTGAATTGCCGATAACGATGGTATTAATATAGCCATTGAAAGCACCCTCGTTTAGCACACTGCTCGGGACTTCACTAAACTTTATTCTATCAGAGGCTCTCTCTAAAACTGTATATACAATTCCGTCGCCACCATAATAAGCGTTACTATCCTTACCGTTATCAACCTTATTAGAGCCAACGACGCCATCGGCTGTAAGCAGAATATCTTTGCATCTATCGGTCAAAGTATATATCTTGCCTTGTTTATAGAAATAGAGGGTTTTTGTTTTGAGCTCATAACTCTTATTGAACTCACGTCTGCGAATTCTTTCGCGACGGTAAGCTGCCATAACCTCTTCTGATATATCGCCTTCAAAATTCATATTTTGTGTGAGCTCTCTATCAGATTCGGCGCAATCATCCTCAATAAAGTCACTTAAGAAAACATAGTCTTTGTTTTCAAAGGTGCAATATATCCAATCCTGCTTGCAGTTGTAGGTGACAACGTTATCAACACCGTTTATAACTTCCATTGATTCACCATCGACATATTTAAACAGCTTATTATCAGTGAAGCCGGTGTCGGTGTTTTTCATGGCCTTAATGTAGAAGAAGTTGTTGCACTTCTCTTTATCAAAGTATACATTTTTAACACTCTTAGCAACCTCTTTGATAGCTCCTACAGCATCGTTAGTGCTTAAATCGTAGGTTCTTACGTTGCCAAGACCGGTAATATAAACTACCGTATCGTCTGAAAGCAGACTAAACTGGGTGACAGAGCGATCAAGCCTTGTCGACTCACCTTTTTTAATATCATAAAGATACAAATCGGTATAGCTAGCGCCTTTGCGATATACAATACCCTT
>JAZRMJ010000140.1:0-1106 GCA_045647445.1 Acutalibacteraceae bacterium
GCACCATGTCTAACCTTAATGGTGGTAGCCTATCGGCAACGGTGACGGCAGTGCCACTTTCGATATCGATGCTGTTGATGGCAGCCGTGTTTTTGGCTTCGACTACGAAAAAAGCGCAAAATTGCCCCTTTCTTTTTGTCGAATAAGGTGTTATAATGGTTGTATAATTAGTTTAAGGGGGGGGCAAGAATGAAGCCACGTGCCGAAATCACCAAAAAATGCGCTCTATGCGAAATCGGTCGCTTATCGCCTGATGGCAAGACCGTGCTATGCGTTAACCGTGGTGTTATGCAGCCCGATGATTGCTGCAGAAAGTTTCGCTACGACCCTTTAAAGCGTGAGCCGATTATGCCTAAAATGACCAGCCACGATAAAAGTGAATTTGAACTATAAACTAAAAACCTCTGCCGTTTAAAAACGACAGAGGTTTGTTTGTTGTATTAAAAATTATTGCTCAAAATAGTATTTAAGCAGAGCCTGAAGAAGCTCATCTCTATCAAGGCGACGGATAAGCGAACGGGCATTTTGATGGGTTGTTATATAGGTCGGGTCTTCTGACAAAATATATCCGACCAGCTGATTAATGGGATTATAGCCTTTCTCTTTAAGAGCGCCATAAACGGTAGTCAGCACGGTTCGTATCTCGCGATCACGCTCATCGCCGACCGAGAAGGTCATAGTCTTATCAAACATTAGAATTCCCCCTTGCTGTTTATCATGTTACAACAATTTATGCCACGTTGCAAGATAAATATTCATATTTTTTATAAATTTTTAATTATTTACAGCCAGAGAGGTTGCAATTGCTTGCCATCAAGCGCCGATTTGACCGTCGCTTCAATAAGGTCAAAATCAGCTATAACCGAGGTCGGCTTTGCCTTAAAATCATCCTGCTTCATGGGCACAAAATAGACGTTTCGTGTGTTCATTAAAGCTCCGATGTTTTTTGCTGAGGCTGAGAGCGCATCATTGGTTGCCACTGCTATAACAAGGGGGCGCGAGTTTCTAAGGTGAGCTTTGGCTGCCATTGTGACGGCTGTGTCGGTGATGCCGAGCGCAAGCTTTGCAAGGGTATTGCCTGTGCACGGTGCAATTATCATCACGTC
>JAZRMJ010000141.1:0-5206 GCA_045647445.1 Acutalibacteraceae bacterium
AAAAAGCCTGTTATAAGCTCTGCATGTCCGGTTATTACAAGGTTGATATCCCTTCGTTTCCCTTCTTTGAGAGACAACATTATGCCAATGCTACCTCCTATGGAGATTGCTGCTATGAACGCTCGCGAAAGAGCAATGCGAAATCATCCCGAATTGAAGGATGAAGATATTTGCGTGTGCTTTATTTCGCCCTGTCCTTCTAAAGTCAGCTATGTTAAAAATGGTTTTGGCAGTTATAAAAGCAAGGTCGACAAGGTCATTTCAATAAGTGACATATATTTTCAGCTCATATCGGTTATGAAGCGCGACAACGAAATTGCTCCTCTCTCAAAATCAGGTATGATTGGAATCAGTTGGGCTGCATCAGGAGGCGAATCATCTGCGATATTCAATGATAAATATCTCGCAGCTGACGGCATCGAAAACGTAATTCACGTGCTTGACCAAATAGAAAACGGAAGCTTCCCCACTCTTGAGTTTATTGAGCTAAATGCTTGCCCCGGCGGTTGTGTAGGTGGTGTTATGACGGTTGAAAATCCGTTTATAGCAAAGGCACGTTTACAAACTCTTCGCAGGTATCTGCCGGTATCACAAAATTTTCTCAACGACGATGAGGACAATTACGTTCCTCCCGAATTCTTCTTTGATGACTTCCCTGTCTATCAACCGATTAGTCGTTTAAGCGACAGCTTGAGCGAGTCTATGAAAATGATGGCTCAAATACAGTCATTAAAAGAAGATTTGCCCGGTTTTGACTGTGGCGCTTGTGGCGCTCCTAACTGCAGAGCTTTTGCTCTCGACTGTGTTAAGGGCGAAGCAAAGCCTGAGGATTGCCCAATCCATTCAAAATCAAGCAAAACAAATAATTAATGCAGGATATGGTGTTTTATGAAGGTTGATAAACTCATTAATGCAATATCAGCAAAAGCTTTAGCTATGCCTGACTCTGACCGTGAATTTGAAGGCGTCTATATAGGCGACCTACTAAGTTGGGTCATGGGTCGCGCAAAGCAAAATGATGCATGGATTACAATTATGTCTAACATCAACATAATTGCTGTTGCTTCACTTGCAGACACCTCAGTTATTATTCTTGCTGAGGGCGTTGTGCCCGATCAAGCAGTTATTGATACTGCTAACGCTAAAGGTATCAATCTGATATCAACTGAAATGACTGCATATGAGGTTGCTATTGCAATATCGGAGTTAATCAACCAATGAATCGGTATTATTACGATTTTCACATACACTCATGTTTGTCACCATGCGCTGACAATGATATGACACCCGCTAATATAGCTGGCATGGCTACCTTAGCAGGTCTCGATATTGTAGCACTGACAGACCACAATACTACAAAGAATTGCCCTGCTTTTTTTGAGGCTGCTAAAGCTGCAGGAATTATTCCTATTGCCGGCATGGAGCTTACTACAGCAGAAGATATTCACGTAGTTTGTCTATTTGAACATCTCGAACAAGCCATGAGCTTTAACGAGGCTGTTAATTCAAAGCGAGTGCTTTTTGAAAATCGCACTGATATATTTGGCGATCAGTTTATCACTGACAGTCAAGATAACATTATCGGTACTGAGCCGTATCTCTTATCAAACGCTACCCTTTTGCCAATCGAAGATGCATATGATTTAGTAATGCAATATGACGGGATATGCTACCCTGCTCATATCGACCGAGATGCCAACGGTGTTATAACAACGCTTGGCACCTTCCCTGACAGTCCTGCGTATAAACACGCTGAACTGCATGATTTAGAAAAAGCAGATGAATATATCTCCCGTTACCCAATACTAAAAAATCTGATGCTTTTGAGTGGATCTGATGCTCACTATCTGTGGGATATCAGAGATAAATCAGTTTATTTTGAGTTAGACGATGAACCCTATAGTTCAAGTTTAGTCAGAAAGCGTTTATTTGAGGCTTTAAGGAGTTACATATGAAAGAGTTATCATTAAATATTCTTGACATAGTTAAAAACTCTGTAAAAGCAAAAGCGTCTCTTATTGAGATAGTTCTCACCGAAACAAACGAAACACTTACCATAGCCATTAAAGATAACGGATGTGGCATGAAGCCTGAAATGCTTAAAAATGTCACTGACCCGTTTTGCACTACCAGAACGACCCGAAAGGTCGGTATGGGATTGCCATTATTTAGATTAGAAGCAGAAATGACCGGTGGTTCACTCTCAGTTGAATCCTACCATAAGGATGAACATCCATCTGATCATGGAACCGTGGTCACGGCTGTTTTCTTTAAAAACCACATTGACTTCATTCCATTAGGTGATATCGCTTCAACAATGGCGACCCTAGTTCAAGGTTCACCACTCATTGATTTTGTTTTTACCCACTCTATGCCAAACGGTAATATTGAATTCGATACCCGTCAGGTCAGAGAGGTGCTTGGCAGCGATGTGCCACTTGATAGCTTAGAGGTCATTATATGGATAACTGACTCTATTAACAATGAGTACAGTCAACTAAAACAGTAAATTATTTCAGAAAGGAAGATATATATGAAATCATTGGCTGAGCTTGCTGCGATCAGAGATCGCATGAAAGACAAGGTTGTTCTTCGCGAGGGCTCCGGTGAAATCAGAGTTGTAGTCGGCATGGCTACCTGCGGTATCGCTGCAGGCGCACGTCCCGTACTTAACACCTTTGTAGAAGAGGTCAGCAACGCAGGTCTTCTTGACAAGGTCACCGTCTCTCAGACCGGTTGTATCGGCATTTGCCAGTACGAGCCCGTTGTTGAGGTTTTTGAGGCCGGAAAAGAAAAGGTCACCTACGTTAAGATGACCCCCGAGAAGGTACAGCGCGTAGTAGCTGATCACCTTAAAGGCGGCAATGTTGTTGCCGAGTACACTATCAGTAACAACAAATAAGGAGGATATACAAACATGATTCGTTCACATGTGCTTATCTGTGGCGGTACCGGATGTACCTCCTCAGGCAGCAAACTTATCCAAGATACATTTGCTACCGAATTAGAAGCATTTGGTCTTCAGGATGAGGTAAAAATTGTTCAGACCGGCTGTTTTGGTCTGTGTGCACTTGGTCCGGTTGTTATTATTCATCCGGAAGGCACCTTCTATAGCAGAGTTGAATCTAGCGACGTTCGCGAGATCGTTGAGGAGCACCTGCTTAAGGGCCGTATCGTAAAGCGTCTTGAATACACCGACACAGGTGATCTTGAACTCGATACCGATAACGTTTCTCTTAATGACACTACATTCTATCGCTCACAAAAGCGTGTTGCTCTTCGCAACTGCGGTGTTATTAACCCTGAAAGTATCGACGAGTATATCGCTATGGATGGTTACCAGGCTCTTGGTAAGGCGTTGACCGAAATGACCCCTCAGGAAGTTATCGATGTTATTCTTGCATCAGGTCTTCGCGGTCGTGGCGGTGCAGGCTTCCCCACCGGTAGAAAGTGGGCTTTCGCTGCTGCAAACCAAGCTGACCAGAAGTATGTTTGCTGTAACGCTGACGAAGGTGACCCTGGTGCATTTATGGACCGTTCTATCCTTGAGGGTGACCCCCATGCTCTTATCGAGGCAATGGCTATAGCTGGTTACGCTATCGGCGCTACTCAGGGTTACGTTTACGTTCGTGCTGAGTATCCGATCGCTGTTAAGCGTCTTGACATTGCTATCAAGCAGGCTCGTGAATATGGTCTGCTCGGCAAAGATATCTTTGGCTCAGGCTTTGACTTTGACCTTGACATCCGTCTTGGTGCAGGCGCATTCGTTTGTGGTGAAGAGACTGCTCTTATGACCTCTATTGAGGGTCATCGTGGTGAGCCCCGTCCCCGTCCGCCCTTCCCTGCAGTTAAGGGTCTGTTTGGCAAACCTACCGTACTTAACAATGTTGAGACCTATGCAAACATTGCACAGATTATTCTCAACGGTGCTGATTGGTTCACCTCTATGGGTACCGAGAAGTCTAAGGGTACCAAGGTGTTCGCTCTTGGTGGTAACATTAAGAACACCGGCCTTGTTGAAGTACCTATGGGCACCACTCTTCGCCAGATAGTTGAAGAGATTGGTGGCGGTATCCCCAACGGCAAGAGCTTTAAGGCTGCTCAGACCGGTGGTCCTTCAGGTGGTTGTATCCCCGCTTCTCACTTTGACGTTGAGATCGACTATGACAACCTTATTGAAATCGGCTCTATGATGGGCTCAGGTGGTCTTATCGTTATGGACGAAGACACCTGTATGGTTGATATTGCTAAGTTCTTCCTCGAGTTTACCGTTGACGAGTCTTGTGGTAAGTGCACACCCTGCCGTATCGGCACTCGCCGTCTGCTTGAGATTCTCGAAAAGATTACCTCCGGTAACGGTACTATGGAAGACCTTGATTATCTTGAAGAGCTCTCAAACTACATCAAAGAGAATTCTCTCTGTGGTCTTGGTCAGACTGCTCCCAACCCCGTTCTTTCTACCCTCCACTTCTTCAGAGATGAGTATATCGCTCATATCGTTGACAAGAAGTGCCCTGCAGGCGTATGTAAGAAGCTTGTTAGCTTTAAGATCGTTGAAGATTTGTGTAAGGGTTGCACCAAGTGTGCAAGAAACTGCCCTGTTAATGCTATTTCAGGCACAGTTAAGAACCCCCACGTTATCGATCCTGCTAAGTGCATCAAGTGCGGTGCCTGCGTAGAAAGCTGCCCGTTCAAGGCAATTATTAAGGAATAAGAAAGGAGTGTGCCCAGCATGGATATGATTAATATGAAAATAAACGGCATACCCCTGAGTGTGCCTAAGAATTATACCATCCTTCAAGCTGCAAGAGAGTTGGGTATTGAAATCCCCACCCTCTGCCACATGAAGGGTTGCAACGAGATCGGTGCTTGCCGTATCTGCGTTGTTGAAGTTAAGGGTGCCCGCTCTTTGGTAGCAGCTTGCGTTGCTCCTGTTGGCGAAGGCATGGAGGTTCTTACCAACTCTGAAAAGGTTAAGAAGTCTCGCAAAATGACCATTGAGCTTTTGCTCTCTAACCACAACTGCTCTTGCCTCTCCTGCGATAGAAGTGGTAACTGTGAGCTTCAGACCATGGCTCGTAGATTTGGTGTTGAGAACTCAAACGCTTTTGCAGGTGCTAAGACTGAGACCGTTGTTGATGACAGCAACGTAGCTTTCATTCGTGATAACAGCAAGTGCATTCTTTGCCGTCGTTGTGTTGCCGCT
>JAZRMJ010000142.1:0-2497 GCA_045647445.1 Acutalibacteraceae bacterium
AACGCATCATGCTCACTCTCTGGTGGAAACATAAAGCCTGATAGTCCGCCCTCTTTGCGAATGGTATCAAAGAGATCAAACCTACCTGTAAGGAGCTTATGAACGTAGCTTTGATGACCTACGTCAAATAAAATCGAATCGTTTGGGCTATCGAAGACATAATGAATTCCAACGGTGATTTCTACAATACCTAGGTTAGACGCAAGATGACCACCGTTTTTAGATACAGTAGAAATTAGCTTCTCTCTGATTTCAGAGCATAGTATATTAAGTTGTTCAATATTCAGCTTTTTAATATCAGCAGGACAATGAACATTTTCGAGATACATATTAATTCATCCAATCATAAATTCAACTAAACAGGTACAATCATTGCAATTAAAATTCCTAATAATGAACCTGCAAGCACTTCAAGCGGAGTGTGACCAAGCACTTCTTTGAGCTGTCTGATATTGAGGTCATCGTCGTCATCTTCGAGCTTATCAACAATATCTACAACCTTATTGATCGCCTTTGCGTGCTCACCTGCCTGACGTCTAACACTTGTTGCATCATACATAACAACGCAAGCTAGCACAAACGTAATAGCAAACTCAACAGATGAAATGCCACATACTCTGCAGGTCGAAATAGCCAAAGCGGTAACGCATGATGAATGTGCAGAAGGCATGCCGCCGGGCCCAAAAATTCTTTCGGAAACAAATTTTTTTGTTAATACAAAAACAAGCAGCGTTTTAATCAATTGAGCTGAAAGCCAACTCAAAACAGCACAACAGAGCACTCTGTTGCTTAATATCATGGATATATACTCCATATAATCACCTTTGTTTTTAACTTTTTCTATCAGCCAAATATAAAGCGAGCTCTTTTAATCTTGAGGTATCACCATCAAAACCATTGAGCGCTGAAATAGCAATGTCTGTATATTCTTTAACAAGCTCCTGAGCTCTATCTAGCCCATAAATGGTTACGTAGGTGTTTTTTTCGTTCTCAGCATCGCTGCCTATAGGCTTACCAAGACTTGCTTGGTCACCGATAACATCAAGAATATCGTCTCTGATTTGAAATGCGCTGCCTATAGCATCAGCGTATTTCTCTGCAGCAGGAATTTTATCATAAGCACCTGCAGCGATACAGCCAAGCACACAAGCTGACCTTATCAATGCACCGGTTTTTAATCTGTGAGTAAGATTGACTATAGAAACGTCAACCTTTTTGCACTCATTGTTTAAATCAATGACCTGACCACCAACCATACCGTTAAGGCCACAGCATTCAGCCAAAAAGGCTATAGCTCTCATATTTTGTTTATCGGGTAATGCCGAAAGAGCAACAGCAGAAAATGCTAATGGCTGCAACGCATCACCTGCAAGCAGAGCAATATCCTCACCAAATTTTTTGTGGCAAGATGGCTGACCACGTCTGAAATCATCATCGTCCATACAAGGCAGATCATCGTGAATCAAAGAATAGGTGTGAATCATCTCGACAGCACAAGCATAGTTAACTGCCAGTTGCTCAAATCCACCGCAAACCCTACAAAACTCAAGCACTAATGCAGGTCTAATGCGTTTACCACCTGCTTTAAGCGAATAAACCATTGCTTCTCTAACATTAGCATAAGCATCATTAGTGTTAGGCACAAGCCTAGTTAATCCATCCTCAATAAGCTGAGAATAACATGTTAGCATTTCACTCATTGATATTCTCCTCTTTTGATTTAGTCATATTAACAAGCTTAAGTCGAGCATCATTGATCGTCAGATTGCATTGCTTAATTAGAGCACTCGCCTCTTCAAACAGCTCAAGTGATTGCTCTAATGATGCATCGCCATTATCGAGAATATTGGCAATCTCATCTAGCCTTTTAAGCATGTCGGCAAATTTCATATTATTCATCAGTTTCATCCTTAATATTTATGCTGTTTACGGTGCATTCAGCTACACCATCACAAAGCATAAGTTGAATTTTATCATTAACTGTAACGCTCTTTATACTTTTAACAATTGTATCATTTAAAGTTGCAATTGTGTAACCTCTCGTCATAGTCTTAAGAGGGCTCAGAGTATCGATTTTTGTAGCGCTAACAGCCAAATTGTTTGCAAATAAGTCAAGTTCTTTTGCAAAAGATGAGTTAATCTTAACTTCTAATAAATCAACACGCTCACTCATAGTATCTATATAAGACTCGGGAGTTTTTAGGTATTTGCGCTCAGCAATTTTGTTTAAGGTATCGCTTGAGTGATTAATGATTGAATTGCATTTATATATCAATTCACCTTGCAACGAATTGAGCGATAATTTAATTTCATTCAAGTCGGGCACAGCTATCTCGGCAGCAGCAGAAGGAGTTGGAGCGCGTAAATCAGATACAAAATCGGAAATAGTGTAGTCAACCTCGTGACCGACTGCAGATATAACGGGAATGTTAGACTCAAATATAGCGTATGCTAATTTCTCGTCATTAAAAGCCCATAAATCTTCAATTGAGCCACC
>JAZRMJ010000143.1:0-3342 GCA_045647445.1 Acutalibacteraceae bacterium
ACATAATAAAATAAAGAGAGCGACTTGCAAGTGCCGCCCTCAAATTTTGGCTCGCAGTAAACAAAGAAAAGGATTTTTTGACGAGAAACTGTGTGTCAAAACTGTGGTCAATAATCAGCGAGATTTCAAAAGTGGTGAGAAAACACCAAAACAGAAATAAAAATGACCTAAAGTGGAGAATAAATCTCTGCTTTAGGTCATTTTCGTGGTCCGAGTGACAGGGATCGAACCTGCGGCCTGATGGTCCCAAACCACCCGCGCTCCCAGCTGCGCCACACCCGGATTTTGATGGTCAAAATGACCACTCAAAGTATTATACTCAAAACAAACCGATATGTCAACAACTTTTATAATCCCAATATCAATCGCTCAAGCTGATTGACCTGCTCGGAGTCGAGAGAATTTAGCAATTTTACGTTGCCAGGCTCGGTGCTATCGGTGAGCAGACCAGCCTTTTCGAGGGTGTTTTTAGTGTGCCTTGCAGTGCCTTCGCCACCATCAAACACGGCAACCTCTTTGCCAAACGCCCTAACAATCTCATCACGAATGAGGGGGTAGTGGGTGCAACCAAGCACAATAGAATCAATCTTATTCTTATCGAAGGGAGAAAATAGGCGCTCAAGATACCCCTCAAGCGTTGCGCCACTCAAATGGCCACTCTCTACCAGCTCAGGCAATCCCGGGCAGGGCAGGGGGATAATGTGCGCATCATCGGTGTAACGACTCATGAGTGATAAAAACTTATCTTGCTGAAGGGTCAGAGGGGTTGCCATAACGATAACTGTAGGGTTCTTTTTTGCCAGTACAGCCGGTTTAAGAGCAGGCTCAATACCAATAATAGGGAGCTCGGGATAGGCTGCTCTAAGGCTTGTTGCAGCTGCGGCAGTAGCTGTGTTGCAAGCAATAACAAGCGCTTTAATACCCGACTCAATGAGCTTATTTGCGCTGGCATAGGTCAGCTCAACCACCCTTTCGACCGTCTTTGTGCCATAGGGGGCGTTGGCTGAATCGCCATAAAAAATATAATCTTCGTTTGGCATTAGCTTAAGCAGCTCACGCAAAACGCTTAAGCCACCAAGTCCTGAATCAATAATGCCAATTGGCAAACGGTTGTTCATCGACAGACCTCTTTAAATAATAATACGCAATATGATATAACATATGCATTATACCACACTGCGTATTTAATATCAACGGTGATTTAAATTAAAGATATTTTTTAACAATCTTGCGAATCTCAGGGTCTAGTCGCTCAAGCTCGCTTAACAGCTTAAACTGGTTACGGCAACGCACAAGATTGTGCTCTGCATAATCGGTGTGAAAATATCTGTCACCCTGCAGATAATCGGTCAAAAAACGCATACCACATTCGAGGGTCATCATGCGAGCGCCATCGGGCAAAAGCAACAGCTCCTGCTCGGTCAGTTGACCACCACAGCCCCTAATATATCCACTCAAACAAGCTTCGTAATGTTCAAGGCTTACTTTAACCTTGTCTAGGTCGGCCTCATCCTCATTGGCAGTGTTAACACCAAAGCGTATCATGTCGCCAAAATCGGTCACGGAGTAGCCTGGCATAACTGTATCAAGGTCAATAACGCAAATGACCTCATGGGTATCCTTGTCTAAAAGCACATTGTTATACTTTGTGTCGTTGTGGGTCACACGAAGGGGGATGTTGCTTTGCTGAAGCAACAGAGTATATTTTTGTCTGTCGCTTGCAAAAAGAATCTCTTCTTTAACCTTATCGGCTCGATTGACTGAGTTCTCGGCAAAAGCCTTCATTAAAGTGGCGTATCGTTTGGGTGTATCATGAAAGTGAGGTATAGTCTCTACAATCAGCGATGTATCCAAATCAGCCAGCATACCAGAAAACTGACCGAAAGCGAAGGCAGCAGACTCAAGCTCTCTCCAATCAAGTGGATAATTGTTGCATATTATACCTTGAATAAAGGTCAGAACGCGCCAACAATCAGAATTGTTATCGGTGCAGTAAAGATTACCATCCTTAGCGGGGATGATGTGTATAACCTCTCGGTCAATATCGCCACCGTTTTTTACGGTTTTTTCGCGCAGATGGTCGACGACAATCCTCATATTACTCATGAGAGCCTCAGGGTCAGTGAATACAGCGGTGTTGATTTTTTGCACCAAATAATCTGCAGTAAGGTCACCTGATTTAATGGTGACCTTATATGTATCATGAATGTGACCATTGCCAATGCGAATGCAGTCTAATATACGGCCGTTGTCAAAATACAATGGCAAAATGTTGTTAAATTCTTTAATATTTGAATCTAAGCTCATTAAAATCACACCCTTGGATTGCAAGCACTAAAAAACTACTAAATCTTCCTGTTAATAAGATTTGTCAGCCTTAAAAACATTCGTTAGGTCTTGACAAATCAAATTAATACGATTAAATTAAATATAAGCATAATTTTATTATAATGTATCAAAAACAAATGTAAACGCTCTATTATTCAATTTTTCTTTAAAGTAGGACATTTTTCGAAGGGAGGCACAATCCATGATAGTATGGAAACCTTGTCACGTTAAAAGGCAAATTAGTATCGGATCCCTTTATTCAGCGCACAGAAAAAAGCATGGCACCAGCTTCGATTTTGAAGGCGAATCTCATAATTTTTGGGAGATAGTTTGTGTTCTTAGTGGTACCGTCGGTGTTGCCGCAGACAGTGAGATATTGAGTGTATCAGCTGGTCATGCAATAATTCATGGCCCCATGACCTTCCATCGCATATGGGCAGAGAACGGCAGTGAGCCCGAGCTTGTTACCGTCTCCTTTGATGGTGATATAAATATATCGGTTCAAGATACCGTTTATGACATCAGCGATGATATGATGGCTGAGATGTGCGATATCATTGCCGAAATTCGCAAGCATTTTGAGGTGGGCGATGAGGCGGTTATTCGTCAGATAAGCCCTATGGCTCAGCTTGCAGTTAACCGACTTGAGAATTTTGTTATATCTTTGCTGCCCAATCGCTCCTCAAGCAGTAGCATTCGCTCATCCGAACCGGGTGTTCGCAAATACACCGAAATCGTCAAATGCTTAACCGAAAATATGCATGTTAATATGACGGTCGAAGAGATTGCCAAAAAGTGCAGCATGAGCCCCTCAAGCGTTAAACAGATATTCCGTCGCTTTACAGGAATGGGCGTTATGCAGTTTTATCGTCATATGAAGATGGATAGTGCCATCGCAATGCTGCGCAAGGATATCTGCGTTAAAGAGATATCAACACGCTTAGGATACAACGACCCCAACTATTTTTCAACCGTATTTAAGAGAGAGCTGGGTATGAGCCCAACAGCCTACGT
>JAZRMJ010000144.1:0-1216 GCA_045647445.1 Acutalibacteraceae bacterium
CTTAGCCTTTTTGGCCCACTGCTTGGCATCAAAAAGGTCGGGGTTGAAGTGGTCAAAATAGGGCTGATAATCCTCGTCTGAGATACGCTCCCAGCATCTTATCCATTCGTGACGGGCAGGCATTGCGTAAAGCCCGAAATGGATGAACATACCGAAACGGTCGTTGACAAACCAATCGGTTTTGCCGGGAGAGGGTCGTCTTTTGTAGCTTGACATGGGTAATCCTCCTTGTTAAAATGAAAATATGCACATTACAGTTTCATTATACCGAAAAACAAGTGAAATTCAATGTGTTTAAGAGCATAAAATATGGAGATTTCTGTTATGTTGATAAGCTACAACTCGGCAATCAATCAGCCGTCAAACGATTTTTTCATCAGAATAATATCGAGCGGAGACGCTTTGTGCGGCACCGATTGGCACGCAAAAGAGCCAATGCCTCCGTACAGCCGCATGTATTATATTCTTGACGGCGGCGGTAGGCTTGAGTGGGCAGAGGGTGAGCTGACTATGAAAAAGGGCAGGCTGTATCTCATACCTGCCGGCTACAGCTTTTCATATTCCTGTGCTGACAGCATGAGACAGCTCTATTTTCATATCGATCTGGTCAATCGGGGAGGCTATGACCTCTTGCGAGGGGTGGAGCAGATTCTTGAGCTTGAGGTGTCGGTTGACCGAATGGAGCAAATGGCAGAGCTTTACCGCTCAACCGATGCGGTTGATATGCTCGAAATACGGTCAATATTGATGTCTGACCTGACGGTTATGCTCAAGGGTAGCGGCATAAGGTTTGACCAGCGAGGCTACTGTGACTGCGTCAGGCGAGCAATCAAGGTGATAGGTGACTCGCCCCGTGTCTCTTTGCGGGTCGGTGAAATAGCCGAGCGCTGTTATGTGTCGGCTGATACCTTGGCGCACAAATTCAAGCAGGAGGTGGGCGTATCGGTCGGTCGCTACATTGATGAGCTGGTGATGTTCAGAGCGCAGGAGCTGTTGATAAAAAGCGATATGTCCATTGCGCAGATAAGCGCAACACTTGAGTTTTGCGACCAGTTTTATTTTTCACGTCGATTCAAAGAACGGCACGGCATATCACCGCAGGCTTATCGCAGTCAACGAAAAACAGACGGTTAAAAAAGTAGAGACGGCAATCTGGCGCCAATCTTGCCTCCCTCTGATGAGGGAGGTGGCAAAACGAAGTTTTGACGGAGGGAGA
>JAZRMJ010000145.1:0-5695 GCA_045647445.1 Acutalibacteraceae bacterium
AACGCTCATGATGTCCGTTTGAGAACATATAGACGGGGTAAAAATATATGCCACAATCGAGCCAATCGTGGCTCTCGATGAGGGTACCCTTTGCCGCCTCTTTGACTCTGGCCTGATTATCAGCAAGGGCTAAAGCATGCTCAAATGGAGTCAGAGGGGTGCTGTGACCGTGGACGGGTGAACAGCATGGGGCATAGTTATGGAAGTCGTAGCTAAAGAAGGCTATGCCTGCATCAGAGAGGGCTTTAAGGCGTTCAAAGCGAAGCTTATCGTAATGCTCAGAGCCAATACAGACACCGTATTTATGCCACGGATCGCCGTTGATAACCTCGCCACTCTCGCCTCTTAGATAGTCACACTCATCCATCTTATCGGCTTCGGAGTGAAGCTCAACGAGCACACCGACAGCCATATCTTTTGCTTTAAGCTCGTTAACAAGCTCTGCAGTATCGCCAAGCCTTGAGCTATCCCAAATGAGGCTGCCGAAATTAGTATCCCAGCCCTGATCAAGATAGATAAGGTTGCAGTTAATCGACTTTGCAAGGTCAGCCATCTTGTGAAGGAACTGCTTATCCATCGCCTTGCAGCCTCTGATTTCGACGGCATTAAGCGCTGCTGACTCATGATTGATTCGTGAGCTTTCATAATAGATGCAGTAGTTGATGGGAGGATTATAATTCTCAGGCATTGATACGCCGTTGTTATCCATAAAACGGCGATAGGTGTAAAATCCATCCTCAAAATCGCCCTCAAACAGCATAAACTCGGTGGGGTGGAAATCTATCACCTTGAAGCCATCAGCCTCGTCCCACTCGTCTATATATCCCTTATTTGCGCTGATTGCAGCAGCAGTTAAATGCAAATTGCCGTCACACTCGGCAACCCTGACCCACACTGGTTGACGGTCGCAGGGGTGCTTTGCGATGGCTACGCCCTTTTTGCCACTGGCGATTATTGCGCCCTCGCAGGAAAGACTATCGCCTTTAAGTGAGTTAGCATCGATGAGAGTGGGCTTTAAATCGTGATTGCCGAAGGGAGCAGCCATGATGCCGACAGAATCGAATTTGCAAGCCCAAATAAGCTGAAGATTGTCGGGTCTGACATCACAATATTTAAAGCGAACATGCTCACAAAGACCATTCTCACTAGCTGTGAGAGAATAGACTACGCTGTGGCCCTCAGAAAGGCTGAGGGTCACAGATATATTGTTTTGGTCAGCCGTGGCATCGGTCACGGTAGCAGTGACGGGGGTATTGCCATCGATAATTTTCATCTCGAAGGTTAATCCGTCACAATTTAGATTAAAGGCTTTAAGGCTATCGCCACAAACGACAAGGCCGGCTGATAAACCTTGCTTTGAGATTTTGTAAGATTTTTCGCTCATGCCGGTCACCTAATTTGTTTTGTGAATTTAAGAGTTATAATCTCAAAGTTAGAAACGGGCAGAGTTACCTTGCCATCGACAAGGTCGAGCTGCTGCTCGTTATTTTCGAGCATGTCACAGAGGTAGCAAGCCTTAAAGTCGCCATTCACGGTAACAGTAGCCTTGCTTCTGCGATTGAAGGCATCATACAAACGGACGATCATGCTATCATCATCCTCAGCCTTTTTGACCGTTTCGATAACAACGTTATCCTTATCACAGCTTACGAGTGAGAAGGTTGAAGGCAGGGTGCCGTTGCCACTGATAACAGAGGTAGCGCTGAGGGGCTGATTGAGCGCATAAGCCTCGTGGATAACGCCTGCTTCACGGAAGTCACCAACGTGGGGCATGAGCGAATAGGTGAATACATGCTTGCCCTGGTCGGCCTCGGGGTTGGGATAGGTTGCACACTTGAGCATAGAAATCTTTAAGGTGCTACCCTCGGTGTTGTAGCCATATTTGCAGTCGTTGAGCAGAGCTACACCGTAACCATTCTCTGAAACGTCGACCCACTTATGGGCGCAGACCTCAAACTTTGCCTTATCCCAGCTGGTGTTTTCATGAGTTACACGCTCAAGGTGACCAAACTGAATTTCGTAGGTAGCGCTTGTTGCATGCACGTCGAATGGGAACGCTGCTTTGAGAAGCTGATGACGCTCATGCCAATCAATATCGTTTTCAAAATCGATGCGCTCGCACTCTGAATAGAGCCAAATATTTTGGGTTATGGTGGAGTTGTTATATTTGCGCTCAACCTTAAAGCCTGCTCGGCTACCATCGGTAACAGCAGTGATTGTGGCTTCGGTATCGAGCACCCACATTTTTTGCTTGTAGTAGTCAGTGATTTCCCATGCATCATACTGTCTGGGGAAGTCTTCAAAGATTTGAATTTCGTTACCAAACTGACCTGAAAGCATTACCTCACGCTCGGCTCTCTTATCATAGAGGGATTCGATGCGACCTGCCTTATCAAGGGTGAGGATATAATATTTATTCTCGGCAGTAAGGCCGTTAATCTTAACGTCGGTTTCGGTCATAAAATCATCGCTGACGGCCCAGCCGAAGGCAGGGATAACTCCCTTAGTTTCGACAGTTTTGCCATCGACAACAACGGGGCCGTTACGGTCAAAGCCGAGTGAGTTATAAACGAGGGTGCCGTTATTAGCAGAAACCTGCTCAGCGAGTCGAGCAAGCTTAGAATCAATAACGCCGTTGCAGTAATCGGCAATAATTGCGTAATCCTTATCGGTGCCCTCATATACCTCAAGAATTGAGGAGCCGGGGATAATATCGTGGAACTGGTCGTGAAGAACTAAGTTCCAAGTGTGATAAATACCCTCAGCATCGTAATTGCCACCACTGAGAAGGTCAATCATTGACAGTGCTTCAGCCTTTTGGAGCATAAGCTCTGATTTGCGATTGCCTCTCTTATTTTTTGCCATAGAGGTATAGGTGCCACGGTGATACTCAAGATAAAGCTCACCGACCCACTTGGGCATGGTCTTGAGCTTAGCGCAATTCTCGTCGAAATCCTTGCGAACTGCATCAAGATGCTCAAGCAGGAAGCCGGTCTCGGTAACAGGCATTCCAGGTAGACCCTTTGAAAGTCTGCGCTGAGTTTCGAGCATTTCTTTGGTGGGGCCACCGCCACCATCTCCGTGGCCGAAGGTGGTGAAGGTGCGATTGGTATATTCCTTTTGCTGGAAACGATTCCAGGTACCCTTAATTTGGGTTGGGGTGAGGTCACCAACGTAGGTGGTGAAGCGAATCATCTGGCCACCATCATAGTTACGAGTGGTGATAAAGTTTGTGAATATCTCGGTGCCGTCTATACCCTGCCACATAAAGCAGTCGTAGGGCATAGTATTATACTCATTCCAACTGATTTTAGAGGTTACGAAGTGACGGATACCACATTTTTTGAGTATCTGAGGAAGGGCTGCGCTATAGCCGAAAACGTCGGGCAAAAGTAAAATTTTGTTTTCAACACCAAACTCGTTTTTGAAAAAACGGGTGCCTTGAAGAATCTGACGCACAAAGCTTTCGCCTGATACCAGGTTGCAGTCTGCCTCGACCCACATTGCGCCTTCAGGCTCCCACTGACCCTTTGTAACAAGCTCTTTGAGCTCAGCGTATTTCTCGGGAGCTTCTTCCTTTAGGTAGCGATAAAGCTCAGGCTGTGAAAGGGTGAATTTATATTCAGGATAGTGATCCATAAGAGCTTTAGCTGTAGAGAAGCTACGCTGAATCTTTTCTCTTGTTTGGTCCCTTGCCCATAGCCACTCAACGTCAATATGGGTGTGGCCGATGCATCTTACAATCGGTTTGCCCTCGGATGAGCAGAGGTTTTCGTAAAGCTCTTTATCGATAAACTCTTGGGCTTTATCGATGCTCTCAAAATACTCCTTGCTACCTACTGAGCGCATATCAATAAGGTTTGCAGTGCGCTCGAGGATGGGCATCATCTTGAAATATTCATCGCTGTTTTCGCTGAAAATCTCGCAAGATTTGTAGGCAACAAAAATATCGTAATAAAGCTTTTCAATCTTTTCGTTAACGCTGAACACGAACATTTTGGGGCATACTCTGCCCTCATTCATACCTACATAATAGTAGTTATGAACCTCATATTCGGTATCGGGCTCAAGATATGCCTCTTGGTGGTTGAGGTCACAGCCTTGAACCATCTCGCCGTTGAGATAAATTATGCATTGATGGTTAACGATATCCCATCCACTACTAAATCCGGTTGAAAGGCCGAGATAAAACTGCTCACCCTCGATAGCTTTGGGGGTTCTGAATTTTGCTCTAAACCAATAGTGCTCATCCTTAGCACCGTTAAAGCCCATCTCGGGTTGGGGCATCCATCCTTCTTTCGGAGGGTTATTATCTTTTTTGTAGCCACAAGCCTTAACGCACTCAACGTTGGTAAGGTCAAAATGCCTTGTTACCGACTGCCCCTTAAGGTTGTCGCACAAAATTCTGATTTTGTCTTTTGCGAAATTGTTCATAAAATCACTTCCGTTATATATTTACACATAAAATGTGTTAATTAACTTTTTTGCGTTTAATTACGAGCAGAGTTATTGCTATTGCCGTAATCAATATTACTGCCGAACCCGATATGATAATTATAAGGGTATAGTCGGGGATGTTGTCCTTATTGTTATTTTGGGTTTGATTAGTGTCTTGAATAGATGAGGGTGCAGACGAAGAAGGTGCTTTGCTCTGTGGCTTTGAGATGATTTGAGATGATGGAGCGCTCGAGGGCTCGCTTGATTCAGGCTCTGATACAGCACCTGCAGGGATATAAATGTCGTCTTCAGCTAAGGTGAAGGCAGAAACGGCTTTTATTGTTGACAGACGATAATGCTCAGCGTTGATAACGCGAATTTTTGCAGGCTCAGGGTCGACCGTCAAAGGGGTTTCGATGATAGTGGCAGTGCCAAAAAGCACCTTGGCTGTTCCCTTTTGGCAAACAAGAGAGTAGCGAGCTACTTCCCATTCCTTTTGGCGTTCACCCGACCATTGGGCAATTGACTCTTCATTTTGTATTAGCTCAACCCTTGCGCCACAATCATAAATCTTGACTAAGATATCTGAATAGCCAAAAGCCATCATTCCACCTAAATCTTTTGTGAGGTTAAAGCCAATGGTATCTGAAAAGGTGATGGCAAAGCTGTTGCCTAGCTCATAGACGTCTCTTGTGTAAGAATTGTATTCTCTTATCTCATCATGAACGCCCACAGCAAAGCCCTCTGAAGTGAATTTATCGACAGGGCCTGACCATCGTTCAAAGGTTTTTTCGCTGAAGGCTTCTACAAAAACCTTTGTTTGTTTGGCAGATGCAAAAAAGCAAAAACATGCTGCAAGTAACACTAAGCTGATCAAAAGCGAAAGCGATTTTTTCACATATACCACCCAGTTTATAATTGGTTGCAAAAATTATATCAGATTTAAAACTTAAAATAAATTAATTTGATGCTTTAAACTATAAAAAATTTGTTGCATATTCATTTGCTTTTTATGAAAAGAAAAATCGCCGAAGGTGTTTAGCCTTCGGCGATTTATTAAATTAGATTATGCGCAAACCTTCTTGCGAAGAGTTACGAATGCAACTGCGAGTGCGCCACCGAGAACTGCGAGTGCAGGAATAAGAGTTCTTGCATCGCCGGTGTCGGGTGCGTTGCCACCATTGCCGCCGTTACCACCGTTGTTGCCACCCTCGTTAACGCCGAGGTCAGAAAGAACAACGTTGGTAAGGTATCTAGC
>JAZRMJ010000146.1:0-6874 GCA_045647445.1 Acutalibacteraceae bacterium
GCTCGCTACAAGAGAATGAGAGGCTACGACGTTTATTTCATGACCGGCTCAGACGAGCATGGTCAAAAGATTGAGCAGCAGGCTGCCGAGGCAGGCATCACACCTAAGCAGCACGTTGACCGTGTTTCTGCCGAAATCAAAATGGTGTGGGACAGCCTCAATGTTACCTACGACAAGTTCATTCGCACAACCGACGATTATCACGAAAAGTCGGTTCAGCATATCTTTAAAAAGTTATATGATCAGGGCGATATCTATAAGGGCAAATACGAGGGCAAATACTGTGTGCCTTGTGAATCCTTCTTCACCCCCTCACAGCTAAAGGACGGCAAATGCCCCGATTGCGGCAGAGATTGCATCGATGCTCACGAAGAGGCCTACTTTCTGCGTCTTTCAAAATACGCCGACCGTTTGCTCGAGTATTATGAAAATACACCCGGATTTTTCTTGCCCGAATCTCGCAAGGCTGAAATGGTTAACAACTTTATAAAGCCCGGTCTTAACGACCTTTGCGTTTCAAGAAGCTCCTTCAAATGGGGCGTGCCGGTTGAGTTTGACCCCGACCACGTCATCTATGTTTGGATTGACGCTCTCTCAAACTACATCACCGGTATCGGTTATGACCCCGAGGGCAGCAGTGAGCTTTACAGCAAGCTTTGGCCTGCCGACCTGCACGTTATAGGCAAAGATATAGTTCGCTTTCACACCATTTATTGGCCTGTAGTGCTTATGGCGCTGGGCGAGCCTCTGCCTAAGCAGGTGCTCGGTCACCCCTGGGTGCTCTTTGCCGAAGACAAGATGAGCAAATCAAAGGGCAACGTAATTTATGCCGACGAGCTTGCAGAGCGCTTTGGCAGCGATGCTGTTAGATATTATCTGCTATGCGAAATCCCCTTCGCTCAGGATGGCAACATCACCTACGAATCATTTATCAATCGTTATAACACCGACCTTGCAAACACTCTGGGCAACCTCGTTAATCGCACCGTTGCAATGACCAACAAGTATTTTGGCGGCACCGTTGCTAAGTGCGACGCGATGGACGAGTTTGACAGCGACGTAATTCGCTGCGCCAAAGAGACGGTTGAAAAGTATTACACCCTTATGGATGCTTATCGCAACGCCGACGCTGTTGACTGCGTAATGAGCTTTGCAAAGCGCTGCAACAAGTATATCGACGAAACTGCTCCCTGGGTGCTCGCAAAGGATGAGGCTCAAAAGGATAGACTGGCTTCGGTTATGTATCATCTGCTTGAGAGCATTCGCATTCTCTCTGTGCTGCTGGCCCCCATCGTGCCCACCTGCTGCGACGGTATTCACGCTCAAATCGGCACCGAAAACGATTCGCTAGAGTTTGGCGTTATCAACAGCTACACTGTCGGAGCGGCTACCCCCCTCTTTGCTCGCATCGACACCGAGAAGGTGCTCGCTGAGCTTGCCGCAAAGATGGAGGCTGCAAAGGCTACTGCAGAAAAGGAGAATGAGAGTGAGGGCATAGTGCTTGCAGACGAAATTTCAATCGACGAGTTTGCAAAGGTTGAGCTCAGAGCCGCAAAGATTGAGGCTTGCGAGCCCATCAAAAAGGCAAAGAAGCTGCTTAAGCTCACCCTCAACGACGGCACCGGCAACCCACGCACCGTAGCATCGGGTATCGCTCAGTATTATAACCCCGACCAGCTTATCGGCAAGACCGTTATAGTTGTTGCAAACTTAAAGCCCGCAACCCTTTGCGGTGTTGAGAGCAGCGGCATGATTCTTGCTGCCGACACTAAAGACGGCGTGAAGGTCATCTTCCTCGACGGAGTAGAGCCGGGCGCAAAAATCAGATAAAATAAAAATTAATAAGGCGCATGACTTTTTGGTCATGCGCCTTATTTGTTCATTTGTAGTAGGTTGCGTTATCTTTGTAATAATCCTCTGTGTAGGTAGAGATTAAGCAGTCTATGTCGTCATCGCACTGTTTTGTCTTGCCGTTATTCCAAACGAAGAGAGCATGGTTGTCTAACACATAGAGAATCTTTCCGTCGTTTGTTAAGGTGAAGTTGCTGACCTCTTCATAGACGGTTTGACCCTTGCCCTTGTGATAAACCTTGAGAGTGTATGTGTTCTCTTTATTATCCAAATCAGTTATATAGATAAGCTTATCGGCCTTTTCAAAATAACGTGCGATTACAACATCGAAATCGACCTTCTTTTTATTCATATAAAGGTCGCCGAGATTGTTTTGGTAATCCTTATAATAGATAACCTTATCGCCATAAACTGACAGGCTGTAAATATAAACCTCGCTGTCATAAAGCTTAGCCTTGCCAAGACCATTCTTTTTAACGGGTGCAGTGTAAAGGTCAGCACTGTTATTATCCTTATCAAGGTTTTCAAAATAATAAATTGCTGTGCCTTCGTTATTAACTATAATGCTTGTTACCTTATCATTATTAAAGCCTTGCGCATTGCCCTTAACGGCTACATAGTTCTCACCCTCGACACCTAAAGCCTCTAAAACCTTATCCTTAACATCATAAATGCTATCGATTTCAGAAAGCATAACCTTTTCAAACTCAGACTCCTTTACCTCGCTATAGGCAATAACAGCCTTATCCTGAGCCACATCGACGGTGGTTGATGAGAATTTATCGGTCAACACAGTCTCGTTTTTGCCGTCATAGTAGCATAGGGAGTTGCCGACCTTTGAAACGATTTCGTTTTTAAGTCTATCTCTGAGGTCGTCACGAGCTTCTTTTTCATAATAGGCATTCATCGAATCGAGATACTCACGAAATGCTACGTTATATTCTTCAACAGCGACAAAATAATCGTCAATGCTGTCATAATTTGAATATTCGGGATATTCAGGTTTGACAAGCTCTGCCATTGCATCGTCGATAGCCTTCATATCGTCGATAATGAAATCCCACAGCGAAAGCTCATTTGAAGCGCTCTTTGTGTAATAGAGTTCGCCTGAATCATAAATCTTTAAAACATTATCAACATTAGATGCGATTTTGACTCTATCCTTGCCCACTACATGCTTATAAAGGTTATCACCCTTAATATAATAGACGGCCTTGTAATCTTTAGTTACGCCCTCAATTCTGGTGATATCGTTTGAAAGCTTCTGCTCAGCCTTGTTGCCGTTTTTAAAATAAAGCCCATCCTCGCTGATATAAAACAGCTTTTTGCCGTCTTCTGAAACGGTGTAGAATTTAATATTCTTTGCAAGCTTATCTTTTAAATCCTTGCTGATATTGTATTGATAGATATTGCCATCTTTGACATAGGTTACAAGATTGCCCTTTTTGTTAACAACGTATTGCACAATATCTGAATCAATCTTTTTAGCATCAGCCTTTTGGCTTACCTTTTTAAAATAGAGGTTGAAGCCCTCATCATCTTCCTCAATTCTGTCGGGGAAGAAGAGGTATTTGCCGTTTTCGCTCATGTGAACTGCTTTGCTAAAGACGTAGCTTGACTCGGCAATCTCATCCCCGTCAACATCTACGGCTTCAAAAAGATTGTCGGTCAATTGCCATGAGCTGTTTTTGGCGTTTGAGAAGAAAAGTTCATCATCTTTAATATAAAGACCGTAGTTGTTTTTAGCCGACTTGCCGCCAAACAGAACAAACGCCAAAACAATGGCAATCGCAACAACCATTGCACCGATACAGCAAATCAAAACGGGCACCAACACGTTAGACTTTTTCTTTTTGGGGGTATCGACAGCGGGGGATTCTGCAACGGTAGGCTCGACGATGGGTGCTTCAGCCTTAGCAATAGCTTCGAGCTTAGCGCCGCAGCCGGTGCAAAACTTTGCGCTCTCTAACAACTGCTTGCCGCAGCTTGGGCAAACTGTTTTTGCCAGCTCGGCCGCTACGGGCTCAGCCACAACGGAGGCTACAGCCTCAAGCCTTGTGCCGCAGCCGGTGCAAAACTTTGTGCCGTCGACTAGCTGCTTATTACAATTTGGGCAGGTAATCATCTTAACTTCCTCCTATATTTTATTTCATATCCTTTTTGCAGCGCTCACAAACGCCCTTATCTGTGGTATGACCGAGGGGTTTGCCCTCTTTTTTACGGCAGAAGCTGCAAGTCTTGGGATGCTCGCAAGCGGCATCCATCCAGGTGTGGCCTAATGGCTCATCCTTCTCATATCCACAGCGAGTGCATTTTTCGGGTGATTCGCAAAAGGTCTTAACAAATTTGTGGCCGTTAACACAACTGTTTTGCTGAACCTGATCAAAAACGGTTACCCCCACAAGCACAAGGGTCATTGCCACCATAACAATCGCCAAAATCTTGGTGCGAGTTGCATGGCTGACGGTGCGCTCATCCAAATCGGGGGATTGATAGATTGCCTCTTTAGCTTCGGGTCGCCTATTGCCATTTGCATCTAAGCCGTTTCGGTCGTAGCCCTCATCGTCAAAATGGGTGCCGTTGCGATGGTAGCCCAGAGCCGTGAACCCATTTTGGTCGTAGCCATCTTCGTCATAAACACGGGCACCCTTGATATCCTTAATCTTGCGCACCTGCGAGCCCGTTTGGGGGAAGAAAATTCTAACCATAACGTATGACGCTACAAACAATATCCACACGCTAAGAATGACTATAGGCATAAACTAACCCTCCGTTAAATCATATATATTTTCATTGTATCACAAATGATTTTAAAAATAAAGTTGATTTTTAGATAAAAAAACGCCCCGATAGTTAAGCCATCGGGGCAAATGATTAATCTTCGTAGCCGTTGGGGTTTGATGACTGCCAGCGCCAAGAGTCAGCACACATGCGCTCAATGCCAAGCTCGGTCTTAAAGCCGAGCAAACGCTCTGCCTTTTCGGGGTTAGCGTAGCAGGTTGCGATGTCACCGTCACGACGGGGCAAAATTGCATAAGCAAGCTCGTGACCGCAAGCCTTTTCATAAGCGTGAATAACGTCGAGCACGCTGTAGCCGACGCCAGTGCCGAGGTTGATGGCCTCTATGCCACTACCCTTTAGAACGTAGTCAACAGTCTTAACGTGGCCGATTGCAAGGTCAACAACGTGTATGTAGTCGCGCACGCCTGTGCCGTCGGGAGTATCGTAGTCGTTGCCGAAAACGCCAACTCTTTCGAGCTTGCCGACTGCAACCTGAGCAACATAAGGCACAAGGTTGTTGGGGATGCCGTTGGGATCTTCACCGATAAGGCCTGATTCGTGAGCACCGATGGGGTTAAAGTAGCGAAGCAGAGCGATACTCCACTCATTGTCGGATGCATAGAGGTCTTTGAGTATCTCTTCGATAACGTATTTGGTGCGACCATAGGGGTTGGTAACAGCACCTGTGGGCATATCCTCGTTGTAGGGAGCGATGTTGTTGCCACCATAAACGGTTGCTGAGGAGCTGAATATCATGCGCTTACAGTTATGCTCAGCCATAACCTGGCAGAGGGTTACGGTGCCTGAAACGTTGTTTTCGTAATATGAAAGGGGGATTTTGCATGACTCGCCTACTGCTTTAAGACCTGCAAAGTGGATTACGACCTCGATTTCGTTTTCGCTGAAAACACGGTCAAGACCATCTCTATCGCGAATGTCACACTCATAAAACTTAACAGCCTTGCCGGTTATGCGCTCAACACGGCGCACTGCCTCAGGCTTTGAGTTGTAGTAGTTGTCGATAACAACAATATCTTTGCCTGCATTGATAAGCTCTACGCATGTGTGGCTGCCGATATAACCGGCTCCTCCGGTAACAAGAATTGCCATATGAAAAATCCTCCTAAAAAATTTCTATTTAGGTCAATTATACAGCCTTTTTTATTCTCTTTAAATGGAAAATTGTATCATCATCAAATAAAATTATCCCATTTAACCAAAAATTAAAATCGGTGCTTGATTAGTTGCAAAATATGATTTATAATGTTATGCGTAGTTTGTTAGCATTTTGACAATGCTATATCTGTGAAAGGAGTCAGAATATGAATTACTCTCTTGAAGTTCAAAACATGTGCACCGTTGCCAAAGGTCCGCACCACGGTCCCGCACCCATCCCCGAAGAGGGCAGATGGGTACAAGCTAAAGAGATAACCGATATCTCTGCCTACACCCACGGTGTTGGCTGGTGTGCTCCCCAGCAGGGCGCCTGCAAGCTGACCCTGAACATTAAGAAGGGTATCGTCGAAGTGGCTCTGGTAGAGACTCTGGGCTGCTCCGGTATGACCCACTCCGCCGCTATGGCTGCCGAGATTCTGCCCGGCAAGACCATTCTGGAGTGCCTGAACACCGACCTGGTGTGCGATGCTATCAACACCGCTATGCGCGAGCTGTTCCTGCAGATCGTCTACGGCCGTAGCCAGTCCGCTTTCTCCGAGGACGGTCTGTCCATCGGCGCCGGTCTGGAGGACCTGGGTAAGGGTCTGCGTTCTCAGATCGGTACCATGTATTCCACCAATGTTAAGGGCGTTCGTTATCTGGAGATGGCCGAGGGCTATGTCACCAAGATCGCTCTGGACGAGAACGGCGAGGTTACCGGCTATCAGTTCGTGAAGCTGGGCAAGATGGTGGAGGACATCCGTCACGGTGTCAACCCTGCCGAGGCTTATGAGAAGAACATCGGTCAGTATGGTCGCTTCGACAATGCGGCGAAGTACATTGACCCCCGTGAAGAATAATAAAGGAGGAATGTACAGATGGCTAACAATGTAAAGTTTGAAGGCAAAGATCGCCGTATGCCCGGAATCGAGAAGTTCCTGGCTGAGAATGGTCTGGGCTCTCTGGAGGAGTGCCGTGACCTGTGCCTGTCTAAGGGCATTGATGTTGACGCTATCGTTAAGGGCGTCCAGCCCATCGCGTTCGAGAACGCTGTCTGGGCTTACACCATGGGTGTTGCTCTGGCTCT
>JAZRMJ010000147.1:0-1473 GCA_045647445.1 Acutalibacteraceae bacterium
GAATTTCGATTTGCTTGCAGTTAAGATATTTTGGCTTATTCGTAATCTACAACGTCAACCCAAGAGAGTAGGAACTCTCTCTCATGCTCATTGCCCTTTACAGACTGTGAAGCGGCAACGATGGGCATCCATTTTTGAACATACTGCTTTGCAGTGTTGCTCTTTTTGCAGAAGATATCAAGATATTTCTTTGCTCCTGCCTCGTCACCACCGAGGCAGAACAGCAGATATGTTCTTGCAACATCAGCAGATGCGTTGCCCTGAGTTGCATGAGCCCAGTCGATAATATAGGGGGTACCGTCATTAGTGATAATAACATTAGATGGGTTGAAATCACCGTGGCAAACCTTATTGTGCTTAGGCATGCCCTCAAGACGGGTATGAAGCTCATAACGAGTGGTTGCATCAAGCTCGGTCATTGAGATTTTGCGATTCATTTTATCCTTTAGTTTATTGAGCAAAGGGCTCTTCTTTGCATGAATGCCAAGCTGAACATCAACTAAAAGCTCGATATACTCATCCTTTTTGTCAGGATTCTCTTCAATAAGCTGTGCAAGAGTTTTGCCCTTGATATATTCGGTAACGATTGCCCATTTGCCGTCAATCATGGTAACCTCTAAAATCTTAGCAATGTTAAGGCCTGTTTCTTCTATGCGAGCCTGATTGAGGGCTTCATTAAGAACGTCAGCCTTTGAATAGTCGGCATCAAAAACCTTTATACATCTGTCACCATCACGATAGACCTTTTTGTTTTTTCTCTCAGCAATAACTTTCATAATCTTATCCCCCTTTTAGTTAATGACAGTAGGCATAGCCTTTTCTTCAAAATGCTTGCCATAATATGCGTTAAGATACATCTGCTTGATTTCGCTCATAAGAGGATAACGGGGGTTAGCACCGGTGCACTGATCGTCAAATGCCTGCTCAACCATATCGTCAAGACGGTCAAGGAAGTCCTGCTCATCAATGCCGTAATCCTTGATGGTCTCTTTGATACCAACCTTTGCCTTAAGCTCGTTGATAGCGGCAATAAGCTTCTCAACCTTTTCGTTATCATTTGCGCCACCAAGGCCGAGGTAATCGGCAATTTCAGCGTAACGAGCGAGTGTGTGGGGATGGTCATATTGAGAGAAGGTACCCATCTTAGCAGGTGCTTGGCTAGAGTTGAAGCGAATAACTTCTTCTATCATAAGAGCGTTGGCTACACCATGAGGCAGGTGGTGGAATGCACCGAGCTTATGAGCCATAGAGTGGCAAACACCGAGGAATGCGTTGGAAAATGCCATACCAGCCATTGTAGCAGCGTTAGCCATCTTCTCGCGGGCTTCGATATCAGTTTGACCGTTTTCGTATGCTCTGGGCAAATACTTGAATATATTTTTAAGAGCCTGCAGAGCAAGACCGTCGGTATAGTCGGTTGCGAGCATTGCGGCATAAGCCTCAACAGCGTGGGTGACGGCATCGATACCTGAT
>JAZRMJ010000148.1:0-35301 GCA_045647445.1 Acutalibacteraceae bacterium
GTCACAGCCCGATGAGGGCACAAAGTTGCCATAACCACCGCAAGCGCTCATCATCTCGGCAGTAGCACCGGTAATTGACTCAACCGTGCCGTTTGCAAACTGAGTTGCAGGGTCAATGTTACCCATGCAAAGAGCGTCGCTCGGAGCAGCCTTGAGTATCTCGTGCATATCAACAGCGTTGCCAAAATGATATGCTGCAGCACCCTGGCTAAATATGCTGTCGAGCATTTGAGGCACAGAGCCACCACAATTATGATAAATAAGCTCAAAGCCCTCAGCCTTTAAAGCCTCGATTATGCGCTTAACGTAGGGCACGGAAAACTCGTCGATCATGTCGGGGCTTAAAATGCCTGCAAGAGGTTCAGCCATCATAACGCCGTCGGCACCGACCTTTTTCATTTCGAGTGCGTATTTGATAAGAAACTCGGTTGTCTTCTCAAGCACGGTGTGAACAACCTCGGGCTCATCAAAGCAGGTATACATAATTTCGGTCACGTCCATGAGTCTGCCCGCGAGCGAGAAGGGGCCAATCATACCTGCAAGCACAGGCTTGTCGGTGATTCTCTCTTTTGCAAGGCGCACACCCTCGATGGCCACCATCACCCGACCTGCGCTAAGCTCGGGCAGGGCGAGATTGTTGGCATCATCTTCATCGCAGATAAGCTGACCCACAACAGCAGGCACGTCATCTGCGTGAAAGCAAACTTCAGCACCGAAAGCCTCAGCCTCTATCGATAAATCCATAGGGCTAACTGCGGCAATAGTGTCGGTTTCTGATGCTATGATTTCCATCGCCTTAGCCTGATGCTCAGCAGATTTAACCATCTGCTCAACGGTTATACCCATTTTTTGCACGGCAGGGAATGAGAGTATGGGCAATCCTCTTTTTTTAGATGAACGAGCTTCGCTCCAAAGCATTTCGCTGATTTTCATAATGTGCTACCTCCACAAAACTATTTGCCATCAGTATAAACAATCAGCATCTTATCTTATTGTAAAAAGCAACGAATTATTGCATTATTATACTATTTTATCGACTACGATATTGACCTGGTGCAAGACCTGTTATGCGCTTAAAGACCTTGCAGTAGTAGCTTTGGTCGTTAAAGCCCATCGCAATGGCAATGTCGGTCAGCGAGTAGGTGGTCGACAGCAAAAGCCTTTTGCTCTCTTCGACCCTTATTCGGCAAAGCTGCTCGCTAAAGCTGATGCCAACCGTCTTTCTGAATAGGGATGACAGATAGTTAGGGCTTAGCCCAACCTCATCGGCAACTGTTTGCAGAGTGAGTGGCTTATTATAATTGTTTGCCATAAATCTTAGAGCGGCTCTCACATAGCTGTTTGATGAGTAGGGAGAGTAGTCTATCTCGCTAATAAAGCTCTCGAGCGCTTCCTCCAGCCAAAACATAGGGCCCTCGGTCGATTTTTCATCCATAATCTTTGAAGAATATTGCTTTTGCAGTCTGTAAATCAGCTCTGCTGATGCACCTGTGTTAACAGCGTTTAGGGCTAAATTCGAGAGCAAACTCAAAGCGTGTAGCTTTAACTGCTCAACCCTACCACCCTCGCAGTAGTGAAGGTAGGCTATAAATCGGTGCAAAGCATCGTTAGCCGCTTCAACCTTTACTGCTTTCATTTTTTCGATTATATCAGAGGCTATTTCGTAATAAACCGACCCGTCTTGTGGAGCCGATTGCGCCTTATAAACCTGAATTGTCTCGTTAACCCGAGCCTGCTGATAAGCCTTTTGCTGACTTTCAACTAGCAGCCTCAATTCGGTAGGCAGCAAGGGGGATAAAAGGTGGTCAATGAGCTTCATCAGGTGATTGACCTGAGAGGGGGGCATAATAGGCACCTCACCCAGTCGGTCGTTTAGCGTTAGAGCGAGTGAGGGCGAAATGTTGTATTTATCGAGCAAATCGCCTACAAAGGATGAGTCGGGCGAATCCATAAGGAAGGGGCCGACAATAACCGTGCCGAGCAAAATATTGCGATTAATAAGGGGGAATGCAATGTGATTTAGCTCTGCATGGCAGGTAAAAACGTAGGCTTCACCGAGCGATTTTGCCTTTTTGCCTGCATCGGCGTGAATAAGAGCACACTTATCGAGCGAAAAAAGGTGATCGTTTAAGGCAGAGCAGTATCGACTGCCCTCACCGAAATAGGTAAGAGCCAAGCCGTATCCGTCTATAAGCTGCACCCCAAGCCCCGTGTAGCTGTGTAAGGTTTGTAAAAGGCTGTTAATTCTCGCCTCAGGTATAAGTGAATAGATGCCCCTATCCATACGTTTCTCCTTAAAATCTTTATATTTTTTGTAGAAAAATACAATTAACATCTTATTTAAAACCATTATACTCATATTAGATAGAATTTCAAGTCCTTTAAGGAGCGATGTATAATGGCTATTAATTTTAGTGCAGAGCGTATGCAGCAGGTTATCGAGAATCACGAACTGTGGTGGAAAAAACAGCTCGGCCGTCCGCTTGTCTACATAGATGTTTTTGATGCCCATGAGCCGCAGGTCGAGAGCCCTGCCCCTGTCTTAAAGCAGTGTAACTGCCACGATTTTTCGGTTACACCCGAGCAGATAATCGATGGCTTGGAGTGGGAGCTCAGTCAGCACGAATATTATGGCGATGCATACCCCAGAGTTAATCTTGATGAGTTCGGCCCCGGTGTTTTGGCTGCTTTTTGTGGAGCAAAGCTTGATAACAGCTCGGGCGCAGTTTGGTTTTTTGCCGAAGAGCAAAAGCCTATCAGCGAGGTTAGTGCCAAATATGACCCAAACAACAAATGGGCCAAACGAATTAAAGATATCTGCCGCGCAGGTATCGAGCGCTGGAATGGCTCGGTTATAATCGGTCTGCCTGACTTTGGTGGCATTCTTGACGTTGCTGCATCCCTTGTCGGCACAGAGGAGCTGCTTTTTGCGTGTATTGAGGAGCCCGAAGAGGTCAGCCGACTTTGCAAGGAGATTCAGGTCGCATGGTATGAAGCTTATGAGGATATAACCAAAATTCTCGAGCCACAGGGCTGCTACACCGACTGGCACGGCCTTTTGAGCAAGACCCCATCATATGTTCTTCAAAATGACTTTTCAGCCATGATAAGCCCCAATATGTTTGATGAGTTTGCTCTCGACCTTTTGCGATATGATACCGAGCGACTCGATCATACTGTTTATCACCTTGACGGACCTGATGCCATAAAGCATCTTGACAGCCTTTTGACTCTTGAAAAGCTCGACGTTATTCAGTGGGTCTATGGTGCAGGTCAGCCCGGTCCCATGCATTGGCTCGACCTTTACAAAAAGATAGACGCAGCAGGCAAATATAATAACCTCAACGGCAGTCCCGAGGAAATATTAGAGGCTCTAAAGCATATTCCGGGCAACAACCCCTTTATATGGAATCGTTTGAGCAAGGCCGACTCGCACTTTATCGAGCCATTGCTTAATGCAAAATAAATTAAAAACCACTTTGAGCTAATCAAAGTGGTTTTTAATTTTTGCTTTTTATTTGCCTGTTGAGCCGAAGCCACCCTCACCTCGAGTGGTATCGTCGAGCTCATCAACCTCAACAAACTGAGCAGTCAGATAGGGTGCGATGACCATTTGAGCGATGCGTTCACCGTTACAAACCGTTTGGTTTTCACTCGAATGATTGTGAAGCGCTACCATAACCTCACCGCGGTAGTCGCTGTCAACCACACCAACCTTGTTAGCAGGGGCAAGACCTCGCTTGCAAGCAGCACCACTACGGGCATAAATCAGCCCTGCGTAGCCAACAGGCACCTCGAGAGCGATGCCTGTGTGGATAAAGACGGTCTGGTGGGGAGCAATATTAATCTCTCCCTCCTCTATGCAGGCAAATAGGTCGGCACCTGCTGCAAACTCTGAGCCGTAGGTGGGTATTATTGCCGATGGGGTCAGCTTTTTAATTTTGACCTTTTGTGTTAGAGTCACCATATCGCTCTCCTTTTTATTGACCGAGCAGCTTTGCAATGCAATCGGTCAAGCGCTTGTTTATTTCGTCGGCAGCAGAATCATTCTTTGCTACAGAGGTAACGTAAACCTTAATTTTAGGCTCTGTGCCTGAGGGGCGCACCATAATGCAGTTGCCGCCTTCAAGCATAAATGCGATCACGTCTGCCTTAGGCAGGGTGAGAGTCTCTACAGCACCATCCTCAAGGCTTGTAACGGTCGATTTAAGGTAATCGGCAACGGCAGTAACCTTAAAAGCATCAATTTTTTCAGGGGTGTTTGAGTGAAGCTGGGCCATAATCTCAGCCATCTTGCTCATACCACTTGAGCCCTTAAATGCAAAGGATGAGGTGCGATGTAGGTAGCGACCAAACTCGGCATAAATTGAGTTAATAACGTCAACAAGGCTTCTGCCCTTGGTGCGATGATAGGCTGCCATCTCGCAAATAAGCATTGATGCAACAACAGCATCTTTATCTCTAACATAGGAGCCTGAGAGATAGCCGTAGCTTTCTTCAAAGCCAAACACAAAGCGCTCGCTCTCGTCTTTATCCTCAAGCAGAGCAATCTGCTCACCGATATATTTAAATCCGGTCAAAACGTTTCTCATTTCGCAACCGTATTTTGCGGCAATCAGATCGCAAATAGAAGTAGAAACGATGCTCTTTACAGCAACTGGGTTTTTAGGCAAAACACCCTTTGCGCTTTTGCGACTTAGAATATAGTCAAGCAGCATTGCGCCAACCTCGTTACCGGTCAAAAGGCGATAATCGTCACTCTCGGGCACGGCAATGCCAACTCGGTCGGCATCGGGGTCGGTAGCAAGCAGCAGGGCGGGTTTAACCTTATCAGCCAAAGCAAGTGCGCACTCAAATGGCTGACGAATTTCGGGGTTGGGGTAGGGCGCAGTGGGGAAGTTGCCGTCGGGCTCCTCTTGCTCCTTAACGATGGTTACGTCGGTCACACCGATGCGACTGAGTATCTCACGCACCGGCTTGTTGCCTGTGCCATGCAGAGGAGTGTAGATAACCTTTAGACCCGATGAGCCAACAAGGTCGGCATCAATCGACTGCTCAAGCACCTTGGTGTAATAGGCCTCATAGTTATCCTGACCGATAAGCTCGATTGAGCCGTCGCTCAGAGCAGTATCAAAATCAACGTATTTAACGCCGTTAAAAATATCGACCTTTTCGATGTTAGCAGTGATAATGTTGCTGGGCTCGCTGCCAAGCTGGCAACCGTCAGGGCCGTAAGCCTTGTAGCCGTTATACTCAGCAGGGTTGTGGCTTGCAGTTATAACAACGCCGCCTGCACAGCCGTAGTAACGCACGGCAAATGACAGCATGGGTGTTGGAGCAAGCTCGGGATAAAGCCAAACCTTAATGCCGTTAGCGGCAAAAACGCAGGCAGTGGTGCGACTAAAAAGGTCGCTGTTTATACGGCTGTCATAAGCGATAGCAACACTGGGGTTTTGGTAATTTGCATTAAGGTAATCGGCAAAGCCCTGAGTTGCTCTGCCAACGGTGTGAATGTTCATACGATTGGTGCCTGCACCGATAACACCACGCAAACCTGCTGTGCCGAATTCGAGCTCTTTAAAAAATCTGTCTTCAATTGCGACATCGTCGCCCTCGATTGAGCGCAGTTCTGTTGCAAGAGCTTGGTCGGTTACTGTTTGACACCATTTTTGATAAAGCATATCAATTTTGCTCATAGTGTGTCATTATCCTTTCGATTAAAATTCGATATTATGTAATAATTATAATACGCAGTCTAACCCTTGTAAATGACACGAATTATTCTAATATATGGATTATTGTCTCAAAAATGCCGAATTAAACCCTAACTCCACTAAAAGAGGTGGTTAAATCGCCAAGATGGGAGCTATTGTCATAATCAACTATTTTGCCGATTCCGTTATCATATTCGACCTTTGTTATAGATGCGTTGGCAACCCATGCAATATTTTTCATCTCGGTTATGGGCAGATTTTTCCAAACGCAGGTCATCGAGCGAATGGGGGTAGCGTGGGTGCCGATAACGATGGTTTTGCCGTCATTCTCTTTAGCGATGCGCTCAACCTCTTTTCGCACCCTGCTTTGAAGATTGGTAACGCTCTCGCCATTAGTGCAAACGGCATTGCCGATATCGTTTAGCCAAATATCGTAATCATCCTTAAACTCGGTGCGAAGCCTGTCAAACTCAATATTTTCCCAGCTGCCTGAAAACACCTCACGAAGCTGGTCAGAGGGTATAACGTTGAGCCCCTTCAAGGCGGCAATAGGCAAAACGGTGTTGAAAGCACGAATCAGGTCGCTCGAATAGATTGCGTCGATATGAATATCCTTAAAAAACCAAGCTGTTTTAGTAGCCTGCATATATCCTAGCTCCGAAAGGTCAAGGTCAGTGTGGCCTAAAAATCGTCTTTGCAGATTGCCGATGCTTTGACCGTGTCTAATAAAATAAACCGTTGTCATTACTTAGCTTTTCTCCTTTTTATTATTATCGCCGAGAGGCTCATTACACAAAAATAAACAAGCGCGTCACATGCAACACAGGCTGATAGCGCCAAATAACCAGCGCTCGGTAGCCCCGTCAGCGAGAATGCCCAGTTAAAGATGAAGGCTCCAACGCAAAACAGGGCGCACATTACGGCAAACAGACTGCCACGATACCAGTTAAGCGGCAAGCAGACACGCAATAGATTTATCAGTATCGCAATACCTGACGATAAAACGCAAACAGTTGCGTATTGGGGCAGACTGAGGCCGAGAGGGTCCGAGATTAATGCCGCCAAAACAACACCGGAAGCGATGGCTGTGCCTGCAGGCAAAGAGCGAGAAATAATATCAAAAATGAATTGACCCTCGGTGCGCTCATAGTTAGGCTCGAGCGAGAGCAAAAAGCCGGGAGCAGCAACACCCACAAAGGTTATGAGGGTCAGGTGTATCGGCTCAAAGGGGTAGGGGATGGGCAGCGCCAAAAAGGTGATAGACAAAACAAAGGAATAAACTATTTTTATTAGAAATAGCGATACCGACCTTTTAAGGTTTTTGATTGAGCGACGACCCTGGCGCACAACCTCGGGCAACGAATCAAAATCAGAATCAAGCAAAACCAGTTTTGCAGCATCTCTTGCAATGTCGGTGGCAGTAGCAGGTGCAACCGAGCAATCAGCCTCTTTAAGCGCAAGCACGTCGTTGACACCGTCGCCCGTCATGGTCACGGTGTGACCATGCTTTTGCAGAGCCTTAATGATAAGTTGCTTTTGAGAGGGTGAAACTCTGCCGAAAACTATGTTATCTGCAACCACAGAATCAATCTCATCGTCACTTATTTTGCTCATATCGATTTGTTTATCCCAGCTCTCAATGCCCACACGGTGAGCAACATCACCTGCAGTTGCTGGGTGGTCACCCGAAATAACTCTAACAGAGACCCCCTGCTCAGCAAAATACTGCATGGTTTTTTTAGCCTGAGGCCGAATCTTGTCTCGTAATAAAATGAGGGCTAGTGGCTCGGCATTTTTAAGCTTATCGAGCGATTCGCTTTTTGCAAGCATTATAACTCTGGCTGAGCAAGAAAGCTCTTCTATTTTGTCGCGAAGGGTATCATCAATTTCGGGCGCAACAAAATCTGGAGCACCCAAAACGAGGGTAACCCCATTATCAAAGGTGGCGGCAGACAGCTTTTTGAAGCTGTCAAAGGGCAAAAACTCTGAGCAATTATTCTGCCCCTCTTTATTGCCAAAATGAGATTTTATAGCGAGTGCTGTGGGGTTAATATCTGCCGATGCGAGAGCAAAATCAATCAGCATCCATTCGCTATATTCATCACTTATCGGCACAACGTTTGCAACCTCGAGCACACCCTCTGTCAGAGTGCCCGTCTTGTCAAGGCAAAGCACGTCGGTGCGAGCTAAAGCCTCAGAGCTGTGCAAATCCTGAGATAGCACACGCCTTTTTGCCAGCATAACGGTAGCCAGCGCAAAAACGGACGAAGTCAAAAGCATCATACCCTCAGGCAGCATGCCGATAACGGCGGCACCGGTTGAAAAGACCGAGTCGATAAACCCTGCACCTTTTAGGTATTGCGAAAGAAACAGACCGGTGCCAAGAGGAACTATAATTATCGACATAACACCGAGAATAACGTTAATAGTGTGCACAATATCTGACTTTTTGCGACGAATGAGCCTTGCCTCGTTTGCCAGCTTGTGACCATAGCTGTTAATGCCAACTGCAATGGTTCTCACACGGCATGAGCCACTTATTATGTAACTGCCTGAGAGAAGAGTATCGCCCACCTGCTTTGCAACACCGTCGGCTTCACCCGTCAGCAGCGACTCGTCGGCAACACAGCTGCCCGTGAGCACCTCGCAATCAGCAGGCACCTGACCACCTGCAGAGAGAATTATTATATCACCAAGCACGATTTTTTGGCTTTTAACCGTCTGCTCAGTGCCGTCACGCACAACGGTAATGTTTGACTGCGTGACCACCTTTAGTCGGTCGGTAGCAATTTTAGCGCGAACCTCTTGAATTATGCCAATCAGGGAGTTGCAAACAGCCACCCCCAAAAAAAGAACATTTCTTAATGACGCAAAGGATACACCCGTCATGAGTATGAGGGTAGCCAAAATAACGTTTATTAAATTGAAAAAGGTAAACACATTGCGCCTTATTATAGAAGCATAGGAGTTGCTCTTGGCCTTAGGGTCACGGTTGACCTTGCCTGCGCGAGTTAGCTGAGCGACCTGGTGCGATGAAAGGCCAATATTAGGGTCGGTCATACGGAGCCTCCTTTAATAAAAAATAAATCCATTCTAATGTTACCATTTTTCGACTTTTTTTTCAACAAATTATTGCAAAGCCGCCCTTAAAACTTAAAAAAACTTGACCTTTGATTTAGTGAGGGTTATACTAATATTAGAGTTAACTTTTGGAGGCTTTTTTATGAAAAGAATAGTATGTTTCGGCGAGCTTATGCTCCGTCTTGCACCTGAGGGCTACTACCGTTTCGCTCAGGCTAACACCCTTGGTGCAACCTTTGGTGGTGGTGAAGCCAACGTTTCTGTTTCTCTTGCTAATTATGGCATGAATGCTGCTTTTGTTACCAAACTCCCTAAGCACGAGATAGGTCAGGCAGCAGTCAATTCACTTCGCCACTACGGTGTCGACACCTCCGAGATAGTTCGTGGTGGTGAGCGCGTTGGTATCTACTACCTTGAGAAGGGAGCTTCAATGCGCCCCTCAAAGGTTATCTATGACCGTGCTTATTCTGCTATTGCAATGGCAAAAGCTGAAGATTTTGATTGGGATAAAATTCTTGATGGTGCCGATTGGTTCCACTTCACAGGTATCACCCCTGCTTTGGGCGATAACGTTGCCGATATCTGCCTTGATGCCGTTAAGGCTTGTAAAGCAAAGGGCGTCAAGGTTAGCTGTGACCTCAACTTCCGTAAAAATTTGTGGACTAGCGAAAAAGCAGGCAAGGTTATGGGCGAGCTGGTAAAATATGTTAACGTTTGTATCGCCAACGAAGAGGATGCCGAAAAGGTGTTTGGCATCAAGGCAGCATCAACCGACGTTGATAGTGGCAAGCTTAACCACGATGGCTATAAAGATGTTGCAAAAAAACTTAGCGATACCTTCGGCTGTGAGAAGGTTGCAATTACCCTTCGCACCTCTATCAGCGCAAACGATAATAACTGGGCAGCAATGCTCTATGACGGCAAGGATTATTGTTTCTCAAAAGAGTATCCCATCCACATCGTTGACCGTGTTGGTGGTGGCGACTCCTTTGGCGGCGGCCTTATCTATGCTCTGCTCAACGATTTCGACAGCCAAAGCGCAATCGAGTTTGCTGTTGCAGCAAGCGCACTTAAACACACCATTGAGGGCGACTTTAACCTTGTCAGCGTAGCTGAGGTTGAGGCGCTTATCAAGGGCGGTACCAGTGGTCGAGTTCAAAGATAATTAAAACAAAAACAGCACCTCAAGGGTTTAACTCCTTGAGGTGCATTAATTTTAGCCTTTTTCTATTTTAAGCTCATATTTTGACTTTTCATCTATCTTGGTTGAGTCAACGCCTGTCAAAGCGTACTGGCCATCTATGTAAAAAGACCAATAGGTCTTATCGGTGTCATAATCGGCTTTAATGCCCATAACCTTTTTAATATAAAGACCGTATTCGCCCTGCTCACCCTCAATAAGTTTGTTATCGATCAGAGCCTCACCAACCGTCTTTTTATCGGTTTTAACGATAAGTACCGTCTTTTTGCCTGCCTGGTCGGTGATGGTTAGCGAGAAGCTTTTTTTGCCCTCACCAACAGTCGGCAAAGAGGTGTCGCTCTCGCTCGATACTAAAGAGGATATCTCTTCTTGGCTCGACAGAGAGGCATGATCATTTTTGTTATCACTGCAACCGGTTGCAACAAGCGCCATAACCGCAATAAGCACTGCACAAAGGATGAGAGATAACACTGCTTTAAAGTGTTTAAAATTCATCTTTCATACTCCTAAAATATAAAATTCCTCTCAATCGGCGCTCGCAATCATAAATAGAGGTTGTCGCAGGCAGGTATTTCGACTCGGTGCGTTTTTATCCACCTTCTCAGACTAATTTTAGCCCAATGGCAAGTCCCCGATTGCGGCATCGGGCAAGGATAAAACTCAAAAATTAATGCACCTTACGGCGACGGGCTCGTTCAGGCTTTGCACCTGATTATCCGACTCTGCAATGGGCAGTATAGCACCTATATTTAAAAAAATCAATGTAAAAAATTTTATATTTGTATCATAAAATTATCAACTTATTTTTTCATCTTAGGCTTTGAGATGAGAGAGGCTAATAGCGCAAACACAACTGCAGCAGTTATACCACCTGCAGCAGAGGTAATACCACCACTTAGCGCGCCTATAAGCCCCTTGCTGTCTACTGCCTTTCGCACCCCGTCTGCAAGCAGATGGCCAAATCCCGATAACGGCACGGTAGCACCACACCCTGCCCAGTCAATAAGCGGCTGATAAAGCCCCAGCCCACTGAGTATCACACCAAACACCACAAACCCAACAAGTATTCTTGCAGGGGTCAGTTTTGTGCGATCAATGAGCACCTGACCCAAAAGGCAAAGCCCCCCACCGACCATAAAAGCCTTAGCATATTCAAAAAATATATCCATAAAAACACCTCGTTTGGCGATATTTTGCCCATTCTAAAAGGTTTTATGAGCATTATTGTTGCAAAAAATGCAATTTGAGTATAAAATAAAACTATCAAACTTAAGGAGCTAATTTATGTCTAACTTGACTTTAGTTATAATGGCAGCCGGTATGGGCAGTCGCTTCGGTGGTCTAAAACAGCTTGAGCCCATTGGCCCAAACGGAGAGATATTGCTCGACCTTTCAGTCAGCGATGCCGTCAAAAGTGGCTTTGATAAGGTTGCCGTCATCATTCGCAAGGATAATGAGGCCGATTTTAGAGAATACGTCGGCAAACGAATTGAGCGCTACGTAGATGTTGACTACGTTTTTCAGGATTGCTCATGTCTGCCCGAGGGTCGAGTTAAGCCCTTTGGCACAGGTCATGCCGTTTTGTGTTGCAAAGATACCGTCAAGACCCCCTTTGCTGCCATCAATGCCGATGACTACTACGGAGCAAATGCGTTCACTCAGCTCGCCCGTCACCTCTCATCTGCCAAAGCAGGGGAGTATGCAATGGTCGGCTACAGCCTAAAAAACACCGTTACCGAGAATGGCACCGTTTCAAGAGGCGTTTGCACCGAAAAGGGTGGTTTTTTGACCTCTGTTAACGAGTTCACCAAAATCTCGAGCGACTTTATCCACACTAATGCCGATGGCAGCACCGTTCAATTGAGTGGTGACGATATCGTGTCGATGAATTTGTGGGGTTTTACACCCGACTTTTTCGATGCTCTCTCAGAGCGCTTCGACCGATTCATGGCTACTGCCGATTTGATGAAGGATGAGTTTTATCTGCCCTTTGCAGTCGACTCAATGATAGCCTCAGGCGAAGCAACAGCAAGGGTCTATCATTGCCCCGACAGATGGTATGGCATCACCTATCGTGAAGATTTAGAGGGAGTTAAAACTGCCATTCGGGATATGTTTAATAAGGGCATCTATTAAAAGTTTACAAATTGTTGATTTTTGCCTTTATAATTATTATAATAGGGTTAGAAACCCAAGGAGGAACTTATTATGGACGTTGTTAAGACCGTAAACCCCAAAGCATCAACTATAGCTAAAATTGTTATTCCGATTGTTATTGTTGTTTTGCTTTTGATAGTAGCTATAAGCAGTGTGAGCATCGTGCCTGCAGGTCACACCGGTGTTGTCGTTACCTTAGGTAAGGTCAACGAGGGAGTGCTTCAAGAGGGTTTGCATTTCAAGATACCCTTTATTCAGCAGGTTGTTCAAATCGATAACCGTATCGTAAAGCTCGAGGTCAACACCGAGGCCTTCTCAAAGGACCTTCAGACCGTATCCACCACCCTTGCAATCAACTACCGTGTTGATACCTCAAAATCCTACAGCATCTATAAGAACATCGGTGCCAACTACGAAACTGTTTCGGTCACCCCTGCAGTCAACGAGGTGCTTAAGGCTATCACAGCTAAATACACTGCCGAAGAGAGCGTTACCAACCGTAACCTCATTTCTGATGGCCTTGTCAAGGGCCTCAATGATAAGCTTAACGAAATCGGTCTCTACGTAACCGACGTTAATATCATCAACTTCGACTTCTCAGAGGCATTCATTAATGCTATCGAAGAGAAGCAGGTCGCTCAGCAGAAGCTTCTAAAAGCAGAAACTGAGAAACAAACTGCAATCACCAATGCCGAGGCAGATGCAGAGACCATTCGCATCAAGGCAGAGGCAGAGGCAGCAGCCAACGACGTGCTCAACAAGTCACTAACCGATCAGATTATCGAAAACAACAAGATCGAAAAGTGGGATGGCAAGCTGCCCCAGGTTACCGGTGGAGCAGATCCCATCATCAGCATTAACTAATCAAAAAATGACCGTGCTAGTCACGGTCATTTTTTTGATACTTTTCTATAAACCCTCTCACAGAGCTTCGATACCCATGAGGATCGACCCAGCAGGTTACAGCGTGGGCGGCACCGGGTGAGATATATTGCGCTTTTTCGCAAATGCACGACTCATAGTTTTGATAGGTCATATCGCATGGCACAAATCGGTCAGCACTGCCGTGAATAAAAAGTATCGGCACCTTGCAGTGGCTCAGCGCTTCAATGCACGAGGCATCTTTAAGGCTCACTCCTGCAAGACGCTTTAGCCGTCTGTTAGTAAGGTGCATCATAGGGAAGGGAGGTAGCCCATAATCTCGCTTTAAAACGTATTTTAGCTCCTCCCATGGTGAGGTGTAACCGCAATCGGCAATAATGCCCCTAACGGTTGGTGGCAGCCCAAGCTCACTGGCCATCATTACCGTAGCCGCTCCCATTGAAACCCCGAGTAGCCAAACCTCGCCACCGATATTTTCATTAACGTATTTTATCCAGCCAAGGCAGTCGTAGCGCTCTTTTAGCCCAAAGGTTATGAATCTGCCCTCGCTGGTCAGGTGCGCTCTGTGGTGAGGCAGTAACAGATTAAACCCAAGGGAGCGATAAAAATTAAACACAGTGCTAAAATCAGCGAATCCATCCGACCGGTAGCCATGCATCATAATGAGGGTCGCCCTAGCATCCTTGCAGGGAGCGTATAGGGCTCTAAGCTTCAGACCATCGTGAGAGGTTATTTGCACCCTTTTTAGCGGCAGATCAAAAAAGCTCAGCTCACCGTCGGTGATATCGTCTATATATACCGTCCAGGGCATATCCAGTCGCTTTGCTGCAGGCTTTTCACGGTCGTCTCGCAAAAAGGCAATTTTAAAAAACACCCTCACTGCTATGCTCAGCGCAATAGCTATCAAAAGTGCAATTATAATAACGGCTATAACAAACGGCAAAAAGCATACTCCCTTAAATTTGATTAACCCTTAACTGCACCACCCGTAACACCACTAACATAGTATCTTTGCAAAAACATAAACAATAGGCTAACAGGGAGCGCAACCAGCACAGCACCGGCGCAAAACCTTGTAAAATAATCAAAAATGTTTTCGCGCGATATCATCTGAAACAGACCGAGTGCCACGGTGTATTGCTCATAATTATCCTTCATAATAACACTCACAAAGATAAAGTCTGCCCACGGCGAAATGAATGAGGTTAGCGCAGTATAGACCACAATCGGCTTTGCAAGGGGCAAAATTATTCGCCAAAAAATCTGATTGCGGCTTGCTCCGTCAATGGTAGCAGCCTCATCAAGTGAGCGTGGCAGAGTGTCGAAAAATCCTTTTGCAACAAAATATCCCAGCCCTGCTGAAGCCGAATAAACAAGTATCAGCGATAACAGCGATTGACCCAGCCCTATCACCTTTAACAGGTGATAGACCGCAATCATCGACATAAAACCGGGGAACATGCCCAGTATCAACCCGAGGTTCATATAAATCTTTCTCGATTTAAACCTTAATCGGCTAAAGGCGTAGCTGACCATGAGTATTATCAGGGTCGAGACAGCGCTTGTAACGCTCGATACAATAAGGGTGTTTAAAAACCATCTGGGGTAATTAAAAAGCTTGGTCTCGGTAAACAGCCTTATATAATTATCGAGGGTGTAGCTTTGAGGCAAAATACTATTTGTGTATGCACCGCTTTCAGCCCTGAAGGAGTGCAATATAAGATAAATTATCGGCAATAGCCATATTACAGCCATCGACCCAAGCACAATATAAATGATGGCATCGGCAAGCCTTCGCCTTGTTTTATATCTCATGAGAATTGCTCCTCCTTTGTGGCTGCAGCTGTGCGATTATAAACTATCAGCGATGATATGGCAGTGATTATAAACACGGCAATACCAATCACGGCGGCGAGGTTATAATTTTGCTCGTTGACCGTTTGCTTATAAAGCCAGGTAACAAGCAAATCGGTTTTGCCTGCCTGATAATAGTCGAGCGAGAGAGGGCCACCCTGAGTTAAAAGATAAATAACGTTAAAGTTATTGATGTTACCCACAAACTGAGTGATAAGATAAGGTGTCGTCACAAACAGCATATAAGGCAGAGTGATTTTCATAAAGACGGTCACAGGCCCTGCTCCGTCAATTCGAGCGGCTTCATACATATCCTCAGGGATGTTAGAGAGTATGCCCGTTATTATCAGCATCGAATAGGGGATGCCGATCCACATGTTTATAATTATGACCGTAATTTTTGCAAGCAGAGGGTCAGATAAAAATGCAACAGGCGAATTTGCTAACCCCGACTGAGTGAGAGCAAGGTTTATCGCACCCTGAGGGTGTAGCAGCTGCGACATAAGCAAGAGGGTCACAAACTGAGGTATGGCAATGGTAGCGATAAAGACCATTCGCCAGCCTTTTTTGAATTTTATCGAGCGCTTGTTTATCATCAGCGCAAGTATCATGCCAAATATATAGTTTGTAAAGGTCGAAAATATCGCCCAAACTATCGTCCACCCGAGCAGGCTCAAAAAGGTGTGGCTTATTTTAGGGTTACCACCGAGAATATTGCCGAAATTCTCAAACCCAACCCAGGTAAAGAGGTTACCGGGCGGCTGATGAGACTTATCAAAGTTTGTAAAAGCCATCAGCACCATAAAAATAAGTGGCAAAACGGTGAAAATGCCGATTAAAATTATGGGCAGAGTCAGTAGCGTTATATGGTATCTGTTTCCACCGAGCGCCTTTATTTCATCACCGAGGGTAGCGTATGCCACGCCCCTTTGCTCTGCAAGCTGACTTTTATAAGCCTGTCGCAAATTTGAGCACCACAGCACAAAAAACAGTATCGAAATAATGACCGTCATGGTACCAAAAAGCAGTATCTCGACCGAGTTGTCACCTGCAGAATAGATATAAATGCCGAGCTCCTCGTCAAAATATCGGTGCTGAGTTTCGGTGCCGAGGGTGGGTAGCTTTTTAAGATAATTAATTCCAAATAACAGCATGTAGGTGATATATGCTATCTGAGAGAGCAAAAACGCCGCACCTCTTGCGACGGCACGGCGTTTAAAGCCCCATAAGCCCATCACGATTGCTGACAGCCGAGTAACGGCATTGCCTTTAATAATTGCAGCGCCTACCCCACCTATTGAGCTAAACACGCCGCTTCTTTTTTTCTTTTTATACAACGTGCTCCAAGCTCCTCTCAAGCCATCAGGTGGTGATATCCTCGACCATACTGTCAAGCAATTGCTTTATTGACTTAGAATAATTTTTATTTTCCATTGCAGTTCCAAAGGCTTCAACAGGGCTCCAAAAGGTGCTCAGTATCCCACGCTGTGAAACTCCGAATTTGTTTTGCTCTGACAAGGCAGTCAGGGCCACATTCTTTTTAACCTCCTCGTTTTCGGCAGCCTTTTTGTTTGATGGGCCTGCCGCACGCTCCTTAAAACGTAGCAACTGATTTTGCTCGTTAGTTATCCACTGAGCAAGCTTCATAGCCTCAACAGGCTCTTTGGTCGAAGAATTAACTCCGAGCAGTTTATATCCTGCAAAGCTTTTAAGTTGGATGTTTGTGCCACCGATGTTAGCAGTGGGTAGCTTTGCGGCAGCATAATTCTCTCCAAGCCTTTGCTTTACAGCATCGGCAGTCCATGCGCCCGAAACACCTGCGGCAATATTGCCACCAATACCACCGGTGAAAACGGCATCATCACCCGTCAAAAATGCAGGGTGAGCGCATAGCTTTTTAACCGTTTCGCCTGCCTTAACCCCTGCCTCGTTGTTGAAGTTGCAGGTTTGCTTGCCCTTAGCATCAAGACCTACCGAGCAGCCTGCCGAGAGAAAGAATGAGGCAGTGTACCACCCGTTTGAAATATCCATAAAGAACTTTTTGCCTTTTTTTTCGCAAGCATCAAGAATGCCCTCAAGGGTTTTTGCCTGCTCGTCAGATACAACCGAGCGATCATAATACATAAAAAAGCCGTTATCAGCCGTCATGGGATAGGCATAGAGCGCATCCTTAACGGTAGCAGCATCAACCGACCCCTTAATATTGCTGGACTCGATATCCTCTTTGCCTCGAGTGATTTCATAAAGAGCACCTGCATTCACAAGGTCATAAATCTGATCGTCAGGGAAAGAGAAGATATCGGCTGCCTTTTGAGGGTCTTCAAGCAATCTAGCCTGAGCATCAGCCTCGCTGACAACCCCGAGCGAGATATTATAATCCATATCGGGGTTGGCCTTTTTAAAAGAGTCTATCATAGTGCCAAGCAGCTTTTGGTCTTCTTGTGGCCCCCACACCTTTAGATTGACCTTCTCGGCGCTGCTACCCGAGTTCTTGCTACCACCGCATGCCGTGAGAGTTGACAGCATAATGGCGGCGGTTATAACAGCAAGTAGTTTTTTCATTTTTTGATTCCCCAAATCTGTTTAGCATATTCACGAACAGAGCGATCGCTAGAGAACCAGCCTGCGCCTGCGATGTTCATAATACGCATCGAGCCAAAGCGACGACGGTCACGATACTCGAGATTAAGACGGTCACGGGTGTTGCAGTAGTCGGCAAAATCAGCGCAGACCATGTAACGGTCACCTGTCATAAGGTCGTTTCTAAGGTCGGCAAACATGCCACTGCCACCATCATCGAGGGTGCCGTCGCACAGAGCGTCAACCACTCTTTTTAGTCTCGGGTTGCTGTCAATAAAGCGTTTGGGGTCGTATTGGGGTTTAAGAGCGTTAACCTCATCAACCCTCATGCCAAAGATATAGTTGTTTTCTTCGCCTGCATGCTCAACAATCTCAATGTTTGCGCCATCGTAGGTGCCTAGGGTAACGGCGCCGTTAAGCATCAGCTTCATGTTGCCTGTGCCTGAGGCTTCAGTGCCTGCGAGTGATATCTGCTCGCTTATATCAGCGGCAGGAATAATCTTTTCGGCGTATGAGACGTTGTAGTCGGTCACAAACACAACCTGCATTAAATCGTTAAGCTCGGGTGAACGGTCGATAAAATCGGCTACCGAGTTAATCAGCTTAATGACTGCCTTGGCCATATAATAGCCGGGAGCGGCTTTGCCACCAAAAATATAAACGGTGGGAGTGAAATCGCTCAGCTCACCCGACTTAATTCTCAACGCAGTATCAAGAATTGATAAAATGTTGAGCAGCTGTCTTTTATACTCATGCAAACGCTTTATTTGAACGTCGAATATTGCATCGGTGCGTATCTCACGCTTTTCGTGTTCAAAAATATAATGCGCAAGCTGAGCCTTCTTTATACCCTTAATCTCTTCGATTTTTTCAATAAATTGAGGGTCATCCTTAAGGGCAGCCAATTTGTCAAGACCCTCGAGGGTTAAAACAGCGTTATTGTCGAGCTTTTGGGCAATAACCTCGGCAAGCTCAGGGTTACAAAGCCTTAACCAGCGACGGGGTGTAATGCCGTTAGTGATGTTAATAATGCTGTTTGGGCGAAGGTCATGCCAATGCTTAAACAGACCGTTTTTTAGAATCTCGGTGTGAATGGCGGCAACACCGTTGGTCTTGTGGGCCACAAAGAGTGCGAGCCTTGCCATGTGGATGGTATCGCCCTCAATAATATCAAACTTCTCAAAATCGGTCACGCCCATTGCAGAAAGCTCAATGCGAAGTCTCTTTTGAATCTGTTTAATTACGGGAATAACCTGAGGAATGACCGAGCGCATGAGTGATAAGCTCCACTTTTCAAGAGCCTCAGGCATAACGGTGTGGTTAGTGTAGGCAAAGGTCAGCCTTGCCTCGTTAAAGGCATCGTCAAAGCTCATGCCGCTCTCGGTCAAAAGGCGAATAAGCTCAGGTATGGCAACCGTCGGGTGGCTATCATTTAGTTGCACTGCATAGCATTTTGAAAAGGGCTTACCCTTGCACTTTTTGAGCATATCGGCAATTGATGCCCCTGCAAAAAAATACTCCTGCCTTAGCCTTAGCTTTTTACCCTGCAGATTATCGTCGTTAGGATAAAGCACGTCGCTCAATCTCTCAGCCTTGAGGCGATTATCAGCAGCCTTTTCATATTTTTGAAGGTTGAAAAGGTTAAAATCAAAGGGTTCGTCGCTCTCAGCCTGCCATAGGCGCAGGGTGTTAACAACAGCCCCGTTTTTGCCTATTATGGGCATATCGTAGGGAACGGCAGTTACCTTGCCGTCACCAAAGCTGATGGTAACAGCATCATGCTCCTTGCGAACTGACCACGGGTCACCCCACTTGAGCCAGTTATCGGCATATTCACGCTGAAATCCGTCTTCGATTTTTTGCTCAAACAAGCCGTAGCGATAGCGAATTCCGTAGCCGTCAAGGGGGATTCTGCAATATGCAGCCGATTCAAGGTAACAGGCGGCAAGTCGACCCAAGCCACCGTTGCCCAGAGCAGGGTCACCGATGCGCTCAAAAATCTGAGGGTCGGCTCCGTGCTTTGTCATAAGAGCCTCAAAACGTTCTAAAAGGCCTGAGTTTAAAAGGTTAGCATATATAACACGACCAATCAAAAACTCAGCCGAAAGATATGATGCTCTCTTGCCCTTTGAGGGCTTAGTCCACTTTTTAGCCACATGACCTACCGTAGCTGCCGACACAGCCTCATAAAGCTGTTTGATGTCGGCTGTTTCAATATCCACACCGCAAAGAGCGAGCTGCTCCGAAACGGCTGTCTCAAACTTGATTGCCATAAAAAATTCTCCTTATTTAATTCGTCCGTATAGGCGAGATAATTTTGCCAGTCTTGAAACTGTAGCATCATCGAAAGCACCCTTTTGCATTCTCCATCGCCAGTTACCTGAGGCAGTACCGGGTGTGTTCATTCTTGCAGCCGAGCCAAGCCATAGCACATCCTGCATCTGAAATATTGCAAGGCAACAGGGCGAAGCATAGGCGTGGCGAAATAGCCCGTCTCTAACTGCAATATTGCTCTTTGCACCGATATAATCGAGCACTTTTTGTTTAGTCTCGATATCGAGTGAGCCTATCCAGCCGAGCAGAGTATCGTTATCGTGGGTGCCACCATAAATTACGGTGTTTTTGTTAAGGTCATAGGGTCTGCCATCCTCACCAAATGAGAATTGCACTACCTCCATACCGGGGTAACCACTATATTCAAGCAGCCTTTGAGCTGAGGGATGAAATTCGCCTAAATTCTCTGCAACAATCTCCATCTCTCCACGAGCCGAGTTTATCGCATCAATAAGCCTTCTGCCGGGGCCTCTACGCCATCTGCCACCGATTGCGTTTTCGCTCTTTTGTGGTATCGAGTAGTATCTCGCCATACCGATAAAGTGGTCAATTCTAACGGCATCAAACAACTTTGATGCCATTTTAACGCGCATCTTCCACCACGAAAAACCGTCGTCATTCATTACGTCCCATCGATAGAGAGGGTTATTCCAGCGCTGACCCGTCTCGCTAAATGCATCGGGTGGCACTCCTGCAACGTTAACGGGGTTTTGCCTCTCATCAAGCTCAAATTGCTCGGGTGATGTCCACACGTCGGCACCGTCGGGCGAAACGTATATGGGCATATCGCCCATTATCTTAACCCCGAGCTTTGCGCAATGGGTGTGAAGCCTATCCCAATCGGCAAAAAATCGGTATTGACAAAACTTGTGATAATTTATTTGGTCAATATACAGCTCTGCGTATTTTTCTTTAACCGAATTGCAGTAGCAACGGTCAGCCTCATCCCACTCGCTCAAGGGCTTGCCCTTATAATGCTTTCTTATTGCCATAAACAGAGCGTATGGGTCGAGCCAAAACTCATTTTCTTTGCAAAACACTGAGTACCCCTCGCTCGGCTTAAACCTGCTGAATGCAAGGCGCAGCAGCGACTCTCTTTGACGGCGCACCATAGAATAGTTGACGAAACGGCTCTCACCCTTTGGTAGCTCCTCTTTGGTCAGTAGCCCATCCTCGCACAGCCTTTCGGGGTCGATAAACAGCTCGCTGCCTGCAAAAGCAGAGAGTGGCTGATAGGGGCTGTCGCCCTTGCCCATAGGCCCAATGGGCAGTATCTGCCAATAGCTTTGACCTGCCTTTGATAGCTTCTCGGCAAACTCAAAGGCCTCTTTGCCAAGAGTGCCAATGCCACCCTCTGACGGCAATGAGCTAATCGGCATAAGTATTCCTGCTGATCTGACTAACATATTGGTCACCTCATAAAAGATAATTTTATCTTTAGGATTTTTAGCTTAAATATGCAAAAAATGATTGAAACTGGCGTTAAATTAATTTAGAATAAAACCAAACAAATTAAAGGGAGTGGATATAGCATGAAAACGGTCATACTCGACCGATGCACCATCATAAAGGATGGCGATGTATCCTTTGACCCTATCACCTCGGTGTCTGATACCGAAGTTTACGATATGCTCACTCACGATGAAATGCTGTCTGTTTTGGCTGATGCCGATGCAGTTATATGCAACAAAGCAGTCATAGATGCCGATATTATCGAAAAGTGCAAAAGCTTAAAATATGTCGGCCTTTTCGCAACAGGATATAACAATATCGACCTTGAGTCGGCAAATAAGCACGGGGTTTATGTTGCAAATACACCGGGGTATTCAACCTGTTCGGTCGCTCAGCATACCATCGGTCTTATGCTCACCCTCGCAGGTAGTATCAGCCGTTATAACAGCTCAGTCCATTCGGGCGATTGGTGCCGTAGCGCGGCGTTCACTTATTTGACCGAGCCCATGTGTGAGGTCAGCGGCAAAACGCTCGGCATATTCGGCTTTGGCGAAATCGGTCGTGCTGTCGCAAAGGTTGCCGAGGCGCTTGGCATGAAAATTTTAGTCAGCTCACGCACCGAAAAAAGAGATGGCTACACCTACGTCAGCCGTGATGAGCTGTTTAAAAAGAGCGACTTTCTAACCCTTCATTGCCCCTTAACCGACCACACAAAAGAGGTCGTAAATAAAGAAACTCTGTCGCTTATGAAACCGACTGCTTTTATTATCAACACCTCAAGAGGCGGCGTTATAAACGAAAATGACCTGTGTGATGCCCTCGAGAGGGGGATTATCTCAGGCGCCGCAATCGACGTTGCAACAACTGAGCCAATGCGAGAGAGCGACCCTCTGTTAAAGGCACCAAATCTTATCATAACCCCTCACGTTGCCTGGGCAACCTATGAAGCAAGAAGCCGACTGGTTAAGCTGGTTGGCGATAATCTTAAAGCATTTGTTGAGGGTCGACCTCAAAACATAGTTAACCGACCCGAAGGAGTGAATTAAATGTTCGAGTTTAAAGAGGGTCAATTGCGAGCCCTCCAATTAAAATCACTCGAAATATTAAAGGATTTTAAAGACTTTTGCGATGAGCATAACCTGACCTTTTTTATCTGTGGTGGTGGATGCATCGGTGCTGTCCGTCATGGAGGCTTCATCCCGTGGGATGATGATGTTGACCTGTTTATGCCCCGTAAGGATTATGAAAGGCTTTATGAGATATGGCGCGATACCGACCGATACAGCCTGCTTCGCACCGACTCTGACCGTTACTGTGGTCAATATATTATGACCTTTGTTGACAAAACTACACGCTGTGTCATAAAAGAGCAGCAATCAATCGAGGGTATCCCTCACGGAGTAGCGCTTGATATCTTACCTCTTGATGGTTGCCCCGACAATAAAATTAAACGCAGTATGCAAAAGCTCGATGCTATGCTTTTTTGCCTTTTTAACTATGGCGCACCCGTTAACCACGGTGGCTTTGTTAATTTCGGTTGCAAGGTTCTGCTCGCCCTATTCCCAACAAAAAAATCTCGCACCCGTATGTGGAAACGGTGCGAGAAACGCATGAGTCGATATGCGATAGAAGATTGCGACCGTGTGACAGAGCTTTGCTCAGGTATGATTTATATGGGCAAAAATTATCCAAAAGAGTGGTTTGAAGCTTCGATTTTAATGCCCTTTGAAGATGCCGAAATGCCCCTACCCATAGGCTATGACAATTATCTGCGCTCGGTTTATGGCGACTATATGAAGCTACCACCCGAAGAGAAACGCCATGGCAATCATACCTTTATTGAATTAGAATTATAAATGATAACCACTATGCCTAATAGGTATGGTGGTTATTTATTTTGCGAGCGATATTTAGCAGGGGATATGCCCACTGCCTTTTTAAAGGATGCCGAAAAATAGAGAGCATCATCGTAACCGCAGGATGCAGCAACAAGCTTGACAGGGTAACCCGATTCGAGCATGTTTTTGGCGTTTTCGATGCGCTTTTCTTCAATATAAGCCATGGGTGATTGCCCGTAATGCTGATTAAAAATGCGATATAAAAATGAACGGCTGACTCCGATAGCATCAGCAACCCCCTGCACACGCAAACTGCTTTTATGCAAATTTGCGATAATGTGGTCTCGAGCGAGGGTTGCAAGCTCATGACCTACGGGTATATTGCTGTCAGCAGGATAAAGCTCGATTATCATTGAGATGAGTTTGAGCAAAACGGCGTTGCAGGGTGAGGTACGGTCATCCTCCTCAATGAGTCGGTCAAACAGCTCCTCAGCTTGTGGCATGCAGGGAGTAACGGGCGACTTTGAAAAGGCAATTGAATTCATAAGCTGAGTTGCGAGAGAGCCGTCAAAAACCACCCATTTATAATAGTAGGGGTCAGCCTCATCGGGTCTGTAGCCCGTCAGTTCACCCGGTTTAATAAAAAATATGTGACCTGCCTTTAGTGGATAATCGCGGCCTTTAACGGTTAGCACACCCGACCCACGGCTGATATAATGCAAAATATAGGCGTTTCTGACAGCGCAGCATGAATGCATATCACTGCAATCTTGCTGACCAATCTCAATAGCAGTTAAAGGTCTTGAGTCTTTCATTTTGTTACCACCTTGCAACAAAAACATATATTATAACAACAAAATATGATTGTTATATCAACAAAACTATAATACAATAAACTCAACCAAAAATCAACAAGGGGGATAAAATTTATGCTACAGCTTACACCTCCCATGGGATGGAACTCATGGAACACCTTCGGAACCGACATCAGCGAGCAGCTTATTAAAGACACTGCTGATATGATGGTATCAAGTGGTTTGCTCGATTGTGGCTATAACTATCTTGTTATTGATGACTGCTGGTCACTCAAAGAGAGAGACAAAAACGGTCGTCTCGTTGCCGACCCCGAAAAGTTTCCAAACGGCATGAAGGCTGTTGCCGACTATGTTCACTCAAAGGGCCTCAAATTCGGTATGTATAGCTGTGCAGGTATGCTGACCTGTGCAGGTTATCCGTCAAGCTATGAGCATGAGTTTGTCGATGCTGCCACCTTCGCTGAGTGGGGCGTAGACTTCTTAAAATACGATTATTGCTTCAAACCCGGCTCAGTCAACGGCGACGTGCTTTATAAGCGAATGGGTGTCGCTCTTGCAAATTGCGGTCGCGATATTCTCTTTAGCGCCTGCTCATGGGGTGCCGACGAGACTCGCAAATGGATGAAAACAACAGGCGCTCATATGTGGCGCTCAACTCCCGATATTTTCGATAGCTGGAAGTCGCTCAAGGAGCTTTGCATGATAGCCGACAGATCGGTTAAATACAGCGCCAAAAACTGCTTCTTTGATATGGATATGCTCATCGTTGGCATGCATGGTAAGGGCAATGTAGGTCTTGCAGGCTGCACCGACGAGGAGTATAGACTTCACTACTCTCTGTGGGCTCTTATGGGCACACCACTTATGATAGGCTGCGATATCAGAGAGATGGATGATATCACTCGCGAAACCCTTATGAATAAAGAAGTTATCGCCATCAATCAGGATGCTGCCTGCAATCAGCCCTATTGCATCAACCATGCCGTCACCTACGAAGATGACTACACCTGCGAAACCCCCATTTATGCAAAATTGCTTGAAAACGGCGATTTCGCTATCGGTATCTTCAATTACAGCGAGGGCATTCCGTGGCACTCTGAATATTGCGTGCGCCTTGATATGCTCGGTCTTGCCGAATCAACAGGCAAAACCCTGCTCATGAAGGATTTGTGGACAGGGGAGGAGACCCTCGTAACCAACGGTGTCTTCAAGACCGAGGTTCAGCCCCACACCTGCAAGCTTTATAGAGCTAAGGTGGTCGACCGATGAATAATCGGTGCTATAAATGCGATGCACCCCTTTCAAAGGATGAGATTGCAGTTTATCGCAAAATGGTCGAGCGAAATGCCGACAAATATCTTTGTAAGGTCTGTTTGGCCGATTTTTTCGGCTGCGCAACAGAGCATATAGATAAAAAGATTGAGCAGTTTAGGCATGTCGGCTGTGTGCTTTTTAGCGATAATGAGCCAAGTTTAGATTAGGAGACAAATAATGAATTTTGATTTTAAAATTTCAGGTGGCAACGAGGGCGCAAAAATAACCATCGAGCCCATCAAAGAGGGCGAAATCAGCCTTTATAAATTAAATGTGGAGCTAGCCGAGCAGGCAGTTCCCGAAAAGATTAAGCTTGAGTGGAAGTTCCCCGTTATCGATTGCTACTCAACCTGGTCGCCGGCTATGGATTCAAACCGTCAGCTTGCACCAAACTGGGGCAAAAGAGCAACTCAATCTCGTCTTGCATCATGGATGCCGTTGCATCAGCTTGTATCACACAGCGATAAAAACAAGATGTGCGTTGCGCTGTCTGATGCTGCAACCCCCACTCGCATTGCCACAGGCGTTTGCGAGGAGGATGCAAATTTTGATTGCGTTATCGACCTTTTCACAGGGCTATGCGCACCCATCAATAGCTATTCAACCATTATCCGTATCGATACAAGAGATATCCCGTTTTATGATGCCGTTTATGATGTTACCACCTGGTGGGAGACCGACTGTGGCTACACCCCTGCGTTTGTGCCCGAGGCAGCAAGAATGCCGGTTGACTCATTGTGGTATAGCTTTCATCAGCAGCTTAATGCTGACCTTATCGTTAAAGAGTGCGAGCTTTCAAAGCCTCTTGGCATGGATACCGTCATAATCGACGATGGTTGGCAGACCGACGATAACAACCGCGGCTACGCCTTTTGTGGTGATTGGGAGGTTGCCCCCAAAAAGATGGGCGATATGAGAGCCCTCTCCGACCGTATCCACGCTGTTGGCATGAAGCTTATGATATGGTATTCTGTGCCTTTTATCGGTCGCTTCTCAAAAAGATACGAAGAGTTTAAAGATATGCTTTGCAATGATTGGGGTGGAGGTACCTTTGTCTTTGACCCTCGTTATAAGAAGGTGCGCGACTACCTCGTTGGTCACTACTGCGATGCAGTCAGAGAGTGGAATCTAGATGGTCTAAAGCTCGATTTTATCGACTCCTTCGTGCTATCTAAAGAGGCTCTCGAGCCCGACCCTCGCAGAGACTACGTTTCGCTCGAAGAGGCGATTGACGCCCTCATGACCGAGGTCAAAGAGAGCCTGACTGCCATTAACCCCGACATACTTATCGAGTTCAGACAGACCTATATCGGCCCCTCTATTCGCAAGTATGGCAACATGCTTCGAGTTGGAGATTGCCCCAACGATGCCATTTTAAATCGCAAAAACATTATTGATATGCGCCTGACCTCAGGTCACACCCCAGTTCATTCCGACATGCTTATGTGGAATTATAACGACCCCGTTGAGGTTGCAGCATTGCAAATGGCATCAACCCTTTTCAGCGTGCCTCAGGTGTCGGTGCTTATTGACCACCTAAACGATGAGCATAAGCGTATGGTCAAATTCTATCTCGATTTCTGGAGAGCCAATCGAACTACTCTTCTCGACGGCAAGATAACTGCCTCTGCCCCCGCATCGGGCTACAGCAAGGCAGAAGCCACCCTCAACGGCTATCGCATAACTGCCACCTACACCGACCCCATCGCTATCTTTGATGGTATAGATAGGCTGACTGCCGTCAACTGCTCAAAGAGCGATACCCTTATAATCAAGGGTGCAAAGGGCAAAAGCTTTAAAACGGTCAACTGCATGGGCGATACCCTTGAGTCAGGCTCAGTTAACTCTGACCTTTTCGAAATTAAAGTTCCCCTTTCAGGCATGATAACAGTAGAATAAAATCAAAAAGCACACAACAAATAGTTGTGTGCTTTTTAGTTTACAGCTTTACCTCATCAAAAAATGGAGCGATACCCTCTTTGCGGCGAAGTATCTCGTCAAACTGAGATATGTATTCATAAGGATATTTGTAGTTAAAAATGCGCTCAATGGTGTTTTCGCCCTTTTTGAGCTTGGTAACACCCGACGCACCACAAGCGAGCACGGTGTGAGTCTCATCCATCATAAAAATGTTGTAAAGGCACTCATATCCCGGCTTTGAATACCCCGTGTTTTCGTGGTTACCCACCGTCTTTGATTGACGATATAAATAATATGGAATGTAGTCTCTTTTGAGCCTATCAGAGATCATCTCGAGCATTCTGCCGGCCATTTTGCCCTGCAAAGCATCAGGCATTTGACCACCCGTAGTAAGTCTTGATGAGCGCTTCATAGATAGCGTGTGCACCGTTATGCTCTCAGGGTCGAGAGCCAGCACACCGTCGAGAGTGCGAGAGAAAGAGTCTATATCATCCCCCGGCAAGCCTGCAATCAAATCCATGTTGATGTTATTGGCACCACATTCTCTTGCGAGCTTAAAAGCATCAATGGTCTGCTGAGCAGTGTGACGGCGACCGATATTTTCGAGCACCTTATCGTTGAGGGTCTGTGGATTAATTGAGATGCGAGTTGCACCGCCCTCTAAAATAGCCCTGATTTTATCGGCATCAATGGTGTCAGGTCTGCCTGCTTCGACGGTGTATTCGGTTGCGCTCGACAGGTCAAAGCTCTGCCCAACAGCACCCATAACCCTCTTTAGCTGCTCTGCCAAAAGGGTAGTAGGGGTGCCACCCCCAACGTAAACGGTCGAAAGGTTAAGCCCAAGCGAGCGAGCAATCTCACCCGTAACCTTAAGCTCATCGCACAATAGGTTTACATAATCTTCAATCAACCCCATCGAATGCTCAACCGAGTGGCTCACAAAGGAGCAATAGCTGCATCTTGTAGGGCAAAAGGGAATGGAAAAATATAGGCTAAAATCGTTAGGCTTTGATGATGCTATTATCTTTTGCTCATTGTCTGCAGCAGCAGCGCAAAGAGCGATTTTATCGTCGTTACAAAGTAATTTCTCTGAGAAATAGCGACGAGCGTTTTCTTCGCCCATGCTCTCACTGAGCCTTCTCATGAGCTTTCCGGGTCGCACACCCGTCAGTATCCCCCAGCCGGGTCTTGTGCCCGTGTATTCGCATAATATATCAAACAGCAGCACAGCCAACTTGCGCTCACATTCATCGCTGTCAGCGAGCGCACAGTTATCACTTTTAAAGCGCACAAAATCATTCGCCTTAAACTCAAGCCCAAGCAAAGCAGTTTCGCCTTCAGCCTTAACCGAGGCAGTCACAAATATGCTGTCATCTTCGTTTTCGGCAGATATCCTCTCGAAGGGGAAAAAGAGTCGGCAAACGTTTTCAAGCTCATATCTGAAGCTGTTGTTAATCGTAGAAAGTACCATTTTTAGCCATCCTTATATATGGATTGGTGTTTACCTCACGCTCAATGGTGGTTACCTCGCCATGACCCGAGCAAATGGTCAAATTACCGTCAAGGCTTGCAAGCATAGTGAGGGAGCGAGCCATAGCATCGCTGTCAGCAGTGGGAAAGTCGATTCTTCCCATCGACCCTGCAAAGAGGGTGTCACCCGTGAAGATGACCCCGTCACCTATAAAGCAAACGCCACCTGCAGTATGACCGGGGGTGTGCAAAACTTTAAGAGTGCTGCCACCAACGTCAATTATATCGCCGTCATTTAGCAAAATGTCAGGCTCACCCGTCTTTTGCGAGGCGAACATATCGGCGCTAACGTAATAAAACAGACTTGCGTTAGGGTCTTTAAGACCCTCGGCATCAGCTTTGTGAATAGCAATTTTTGCCCCCGTTTTATCTCTCAGAGGTACGGCAGCCAAAAGATGATCGCTGTGTCTATGAGTGAGCAAAATCAGTTTGAGCCGCTCATCCAAATTGGCAGCGGCCTCAAAACCATCGGTGCCCTCGTAGCCGGGGTCTATAACGGCGCAGTCGCCGTTATCACCGTATATGATGTAGGTGTTGCAGCAACTCCACTGCAAAAAAGATTTATATTTCAATCAAATCACCTTTTAATTATTTGGTCAGAGTCTAGCATGATGGTCACAGGACCATCGTTTAATAGGCTGACCTTCATGTCGGCGCCGAAAACGCCACGCTGGGTCTCAACACCTTGGCTTGAGCAGTAGTCGCAAAAATATTCATAAAGGCTGTTTGCAAGGTCAGGCGCACCTGCCCCCGTGAAGGAGGGGCGGTTACCTTTTTTGCAATCGGCATAAAGGGTGAATTGCGAAACTATAAGCAGCTTGCCGCCGATATCGGTAACGCTCTTATTCATCTTGCCCTGCTCATCCTCAAAAACACGCAAACGAATGAGCTTTTGAGCCATCTGCTCGCAGATTGCCTTGTCATCATCGGGAGCGACACCTAGCAAAACGAGAAATCCGCCATCAATTGAGCCGACAACTTGACCGTCAACCTCAACCGAAGCATTTTTAACTCGCTGAATAAGGCAACGCATCAGGTCACCGACCTTTCTACTGAATAAACGTCGGAAATAGCCGACAAACGGTTTATAACCGATTTAAGATGCTCAACACCCTCAACACACACTGTCAAGTCAATAGCGCAGTTGCCATCCTTAGTCTGACGAGCAGTTAAAGCAGTCATCTTAATTCGCATGTTCATAACGGCTGTGCTGACCTCAACGAGCAGACCGTCACGGTCAAAGGCAAGAATTTGAAGGTTGGCGTTAAATGAGCTTGAGCTTTTAACCGACCAACGGGCGGGTATCCATCGACCGGGTTCAGCACAGTTCGTAATATCCTTAGGCACATTGGTGCATTCACGCTTATGCACTGACACGCCGTGACCACGGGTGATAAAGCCGATAATGGAATCACCGGGCAGGGGGGAGCAGCATCTTGACAGCTTAACAAGGCAGTTATCTATACCCTCAACTATAATGCCATCGGGTGATGCGCTTTCGTTGCCTGGCTTGATCATGCTTTGAATGTCGTTTTCACGAGCAGCTTGAGCAGCCTTTTGACGGAATTTATCTTTAATCGACGAAACAAGATTTGAGAATATAAGACCGCCATAACCGATTTTTGCATAAAAATCGTCAACAGTGGGGCATTGATAACGCTCTGCAAGATCATGCATAAGCTCGTTATAATCCTGCTCAGAGAGTCTTATGCTGGCCTGACGGAGTGAGCGTTCGACCTCGTTTCGACCAGTTTCAATGTTTTCGGGTCTCTTCTCTCGCTTAAACCAACTACGGATTTTAGCTCTCGCTTCACTGGTTTTAACAATTTTAAGCCAATCACGGCTTGGACCTCGGTCGGTCTGCGCGGTGGTTATAATCTCAATAACATCACCTGTTGATATCTGATAATCAAGGGGCACAATGCGACCATCCACCTTAGCACCCACCATACGGTTACCAACAGCCGAGTGAATGGCGTATGCAAAGTCGATAACAGTGCTGCCAACAGGCAGACTGATAACATCGCCCTTAGGTGTAACGCCAAACACGTCCTCAGGTGCGAGGTCGGTTTTGATGGTGCGCACGATTTCGCTAACGTCGTCAACGTCGGTTTGCGATTCAAGAAGCTGACGAATCCAGGTCAATCTCTCTTCAAAACGCTCGTCACTACCGCTTATGCCTGACTTATATTTCCAATGGGCGGCGATTCCGTATTCGGCGGTGTGGTGCATATCCCAGGTTCTGATTTGCACCTCAAAGGGCAGCCTCTCACGGCTGATAACGGTGGTGTGAAGCGACTGATAAAGGTTGGATTTTGGGGTGGATATATAATCCTTAAATCTGCCGGGTATGGGCCTGAACATTTCATGCACAAGACCTAAAACGTTGTAGCAGTCGGTCACGGTGTTAACAATAACGCGCACTGCATAAACGTCGTAAATTTCTTCAAACTGTTTGTTTTGCATATACATTTTACGGTATATGCCGTGTATCGATTTAACTCGGCCCTCAATAGAAAGGTTGGGTATAGAGTCGCCAAGTCGCTCACCAATGCGAGCCTTGATTTTTTTAATAAAGGTCTCGCGATATTCCTTGCTCTTTTCGAGCTGATTCTCAATATCTTTATAAGCAACGTTATCAAGATAGAATATGGCGAGGTCCTCAAGCTCCTCTTTAACGGCGCGAATACCCAGTCTATGAGCGATGGGCGCATATATTTCGAGGGTCTCAAGTGATTTTTCAAGCTGTTTTCTGGGCGATTGCGCCTGCATTGTGCGCATGTTGTGCAATCGGTCAGCCAGCTTTATGATAATAACTCTGATATCCTCTGCCATTGCAATGAGCATTTTTCTAACGTTTTCAGCCTGTTGCTCCTCGCGTGAGGCAGTGTCAACCTTGCCCAGCTTTGTAACACCCTCAACCAGCAGCGCAACGCTCTCGCCAAACTCACGGCGCACATCGTCAGTGGTCATGGGGGTATCCTCAACAGCATCGTGCAGCAGAGCAGCCTCAACCGACTCGCTATCCATACCGAGCGATATAACTATCTCGGCAACCTTGAGTGGGTGCCAATAATACTCCTCACCTGAGAGCCTGAATTGACCCTCGTGAGCGGCTTTTGCAATGTTAAATGCTTTTTCAATGGTGGCGGTGTCATAACTGCCACTTTGCTTTTTCATTGCATTTAATAGCAATTCCATTCCGTTATCGAGCGTCAAAACCGTTGCCCCCTTTCGTTAAATTAACTTAGTTTTTTAAATATATCTGAATTATCGAGCTGCATTTTGCCATCCACAGGGTTAAGGGTGATTTTAAGCTCTGAGCCGTTTGAGGCGCAAATGATAATGCCAAGCTGCGAGAGCACCTCAAGCGATACCCTCATCTTAAAATAATCCAGCTTGCAGTGAATCATGAGCGCTTCCTCGTTGCCCGAGAAGCCACCTGCTATTGCACGATAAACTTGAGCCACGTCATCTCTTGAGAGCGTTTTGCCCTCGGCCTCTTCATCGCGCATAACCCTCTCAAACATACGAATGTCGCAAAGCACCTGCTCTTCATCAAGCCCTGAGGGGCGAATGCCCTTAGTGGTCAGCGATACCTGCTCATGGCCCATATATTCGTTAATATCAGCGTTAACAGCAAGGTCAATCTTGTCGCCGATTTTGTAACCAAAAGAATCTAATGTGCAGTTAAAATGCATAACCGTTGCGCTCGCACCATCTCGGCTAACCTCTAATTTAAGGTGGTTTGCGCTCGCACCCACAGCCGATATGCGATCAAGCTTCATGCCGAAAAGGCCAAACACGGGAGTGGGGTTGCCCGTGCCAAAGGGAGCGAGCACCTCAAGCGAGCGCACAAGCTCAACATCAAAGGCAGAGGGACGGAGCTTGCAATCAATGCTTAAAAGGTCAAAAGGCATATCGCCATAAACATTTTTGGCATATTCGTTGATTTTGAGCCTAAACTCATCAACCTTATCTATATTAAGAGATAAGCCTGCAGCCTGAGCGTGGCCACCAAAGCGAACAAGTAATTCTTTGCAGGATGCAATGGCATCATATAGCGAGAAATCGCCAACGCTACGAGCTGAGCCCACTGCTAAGCCATCATCATCCGACAAAATTATGGCAGGTCGACCGTAGCGACTGCAAATTCTCGATGCAACAATTCCTATCACTCCATGGTGCCAGCCCTTACCACAAACGACGATAACACGGTCATATTGCATGTTGTTGCTCTCAATAAGCTTGATAGCCTGAGCCGATATATCTCTTTCCATCTGCTGACGGATTGCGTTTGCATCGTTAACCTCACCTGCAAGCTTAATTACAGCCTCAGGGTCATCCTCAGTCAAAAGGCGTACTGCTCTCAAACAGCTACCCACTCTGCCTGCAGCGTTAAGTCGAGGCGCAATGCCGTAGCTGACGGTTGATGCGCTGACTGCTCTCTTGCGAAGCCCTGCAGAGTCAATGATAGCACCAAAGCCGGGTCGAGCCGACTCAATGTTTTCAAGGCCATGCTTGACTATAAGACGGTTTTCGCCCGTCAGCTTCATAACATCGGCTATTGTGCCAACGGCGGCAAGGTCGGCGAATTTAGCGCACATCTCTTCACCGCTGACCCCCTCAAGGGCGCAAACGAGCTTGAATGCAACTCCTGCGCCTGCATACTCCTTAAAGGAACTGGGGCAATCGACCCTGTGAGGGTCAACCACAGCAACTGCGTTGGGCAATTCACCTTGGGGAAGGTGGTGGTCGGTCACAACCGTATCAATGCCGAGTGAGGTTGCGTGAGCCACCTCTTTGGGTGCAGTAATACCGTTATCGACCGTAACTATTAATTTAATTCCGAGCTCGGCCATTTTATCAACAGCCGCAATATTAAGCCCGTAACCCTCGTCACGCTCGGGTACCATATAAATAACTTCTGCCCCTAGTTTTTTGAGGTAGGTATAAAGAATGGCGGTCGACGTTACACCGTCGGCATCATAGTCGCCGTAAACGCAAATGCGCTCACCTTTACTGAGAGCCGAATTAATGCGCTCTACAGCCTTATCCATATCGATAAGCTCAAATGGGTCGCTAAGCTGTTGGTCGTCAGATAAAAATTCTTCTACCTCAAAGGGGTCACAGATACCGCGAGAAACGAGAATAAGCGCAACAAGAGCGTCGATATCGCACTCCTGCGCAAGTTCACGGGCAAGAGCTTTGTCATAAGAGGCTACCAGCCACCGTTTTCTGCTCAAATCTATCACTCCGAAAAAACATGATTATGTATAAGATTCATTCTACCACATCAGGTCGATAAGGGCAATAATAAATATTGGATTTTGAGCAACAAAAAACCTCTCAAAGATTGACTTTGAGAGGTTTTTTTTAAACTTAATTAGTCGTCGATTGCCTTGTTGGTAGCGTTGTTGTAAATTGCGAGCACCTCTTCAGAGGGAGCAGCAGTGCAAAGAGTAACAACGATAGAGACTATCATACCAATGATAAAGCCGGGCACAATCTCATAAACACCGGTGGGGGTGATGATTGCCTTGCCAATGGTGTTGGTCAGCAGCACGAGCCATGCAATGTCAGCAACAGCACCTGCGATGATGCCTGCAACAGCACCTGCGTAGTTAAAGCGCTTCCAGAAGAGGGAGAGAATAACAACAGGGCCAAATGCAGAGCCAAACAGACCCCAAGCGTGTTCAACCATTGCCATAATGTTAGATGCCCATGAAGCGTTATCGCTAAGACCGCTTGATGCAATTATAAAGGCAACAACCGAAACAATAACAACTACTACACGGCCAACCCACATGGTCTCTTTTTCGCCTGCCTTATTCTTGCGAATAAGAGGCTTATAGAGGTCGCTTGTGAATGATGAGGATGCAACAAGCAGCTGACTGTCGGCAGTGGACATAGATGCAGCGATTATAGCAGCAAGCATGACGCCTGCAATAAAGGCGGGGAAGATATCGCCAACGATGTTAATAAATACATTCTTTTGCAGATTGGGCAAAAGCTCGTTAGCAAGAGCAGAGCCATCACTCATAATAAAGGAGCGACCGAGATAGGCAATCACAACAGCAGCACCGAGAGTGAGAATAACCCAAACTATAGCAACGGTTGCAGACTTTTTAATCATAGAGCTCTTTTTGATAGCCATAAAGCGAACGAGAATGTGGGGCATACCAAAGTAGCCGAGACCCCAGCCGAGACCTGAAACTATCTCTTGCCAAGAGGCAGCAAAGGGGTTGGTGCCGAATGCTTTTACTCCCTCTTTGAAAACGCCGTTATAAGACTCATCAAAGGTGCCTGTAGCGACCATAACAATCGGCACAGCCAAGAGAGCGATAAGCATTAAAATGCCCTGAAAAAAGTCAGTCCAGCAAACGGCTTTGTAGCCACCGAGGAAGGTGTAAATAAGAATAAGAACTGCAAAGATGATCATAGCAAGAAGCTGATGATTTGCAAACCACGGAATAACTGCAACAAAAACAGCAGTTCCTGCGCTGAACGCAGATGCAACGTAAACGGTGAAGCTAATCAAAAAGATGATAGCGCAAACCACCTTAAGAGCAGGGCTTGAAGATGCAAAACGGTTGGTAAGATACTGAGGCAGGGTGATGGAGTCGCCC
>JAZRMJ010000149.1:0-2472 GCA_045647445.1 Acutalibacteraceae bacterium
GATGACCATCAGAATCAGTGGCCAGCTCGGTGAGGATGTTGATAAGACCATGTCGCTCGCTGCCACAATGCTAAACGAGTTGATTCGTTCAATGTTTCCGTCGGTGTGCGATTCGGTTGCAGTTTGCCCCGTGTTGCACAATGAAATGACCGATGAAGAGTCAATATCAGTTCTTAAGGCTCAGCCAAGCGTTAAAATTATAGGCGATAGAGCAACCGAAGCAACGGGCGATTTTGAGCTTATGATTATCGAGGATTGCGCAACCGATTTAGGCGTTGTGTCTGTGCTCATGTCTTCGGGTGATGACCTTCTCAATACGCTCTTTAGCCCGATGCTCAATTATTTAAATTGGTATGCTTCGGCAGAAGAGAAAAACACCTATCTTTATTACGGGCTGGACCATGAGCCGAGCTGCTTCGACTTTAATTCATTGCACAAGCTTTCTAAACTGCTCGGTGATGATAAGCACGACCTCAAGTTTGTTGATTTAGGAACCATCGTAGATTATAAATATTGTGATTTCTGTGGCAGCAGGCATACAAGCGCCGATGAACTCATCGAGCTTGATGACGGCAGAAGGATGTGCAAATTATGTGCAGAGAATCTTGTGGGCAACAATAAAAAGATTCTAAAGGCACATCTTGAAAGCGCTAAGATTTATCTTGAAAGCACCTACGGTATTGTTTTAGATAATGACTATGAGTTTTGCTTTGAATCTACAGTTAAGATTGTTAACGCATTAAAGCAAAACCGTGAGCTTGTCAAGCGTGGCTCTGACCTTCCACTTCGTTCTTATCTTGATAAAAAGGATAAGGTTCACGTTGAAACCTCAATACCGTCGGCCAATCTATCAGAATTGCTTGCTCGCGAGCTGACCCATGTTTGGCAGCTAAAGCATATCCCCGATGTTACCGAGGAGCTAGCCGAAGGCCATATTGCATTGGTTGGCATTCAGTATCTGCGTTTCTTGTGTCAGCATCAGCTTGCAGGCCTAAGGTCAACCTACTACGAAAGCAACGAAAACGTTTCGGGTGAGGGATATCGTCAGCTTGTCAAAGCTCTGATTGAGAATCCACAGTATAATAATAACCCCTTCAGGTATCTGCTCGAGGTAACAGGTGGTGGCTCAGGTGGCGAGATAGCACCACCGGCACCACTGGTCATCCAAGCAGGTGACTACGGTCTGCCTTACAAAGCCCAAACCCCCGATAGAGCTTTAGACGGAGCGATTGCTTATTTCTATTACTCAAGGTTAACAGAGGCCTATCGTCAGATTTATGATACTCTGCTCAGCGCTATATCTAATCATGAAGCAACGGTCATGATTGAAGGCTACACTTTTGATGATATTGCAACGGCTGTCAACGCCATACGCTATGACCACCCTGAGCTATTCTGGTTTAATACCGTCTCAATGCTTGGCGCAGAGGTGACCATTCATTACGGCGCTACAATCGAAGAAGCCCAAGCGCTCCAAACGAGAATGGATGAGTCTATAGCTAAATATCTTGAGGGCATCAACGATTCAATGAGCGCCTACGATGTTGCACTTCGCCTTCATGCAAAGATAATAGCATCGGTTGATTACGATACTATTGCATTAAATAAGCAGGAGCAGGAGGGGGGACCTGCAAAGGATAAAATTGATTATTTGAGAACTATTTGTGGTGTCTTCCTTAACGGCAAGGCTGTTTGCGAGGGTTATGCCCGTGCTATGCAGTATCTGCTTCAAAAGAGTGGCGTTGAGTGTGCCGAGGCAGTCGGCTATATTCGCAAAGAAACAGGCGAGCGCGGCGAAGCTCATGCATGGAATATTCTAAAGCTTGACGGTGATTATTATCAGCTCGACGCAACGTGGGATGATAGCTCAGATACCGTCCAATCGGTCAAATCAAACGACCTTGGCTTTGGGTATTTCTGCATCACTACCGACGAAATATCAAGAACAAGAAGCTTCGAGCTTTGTCCTACAGATATTCCCGTCTGCAATGCAGTAAAGGCAAACTATTATTACTATAACGATTTGGTTCTCACCTCATACGATTTAAACAAAATCAAGTCGTTTGCGCAGAATGCAGCTAATAACAATAGCAAGTTCTTTACCTTCAAGTGTAATAGCAAAGCTTTGTATGAGCAGACTTTGTCTCAGCTATGCTCTGTCGGTCAGGATTGCTTTGTGGTGCTAAAGCATGCCGCAAAAACCGATAAGCAGATTAACGCTGGCTCATATTCTTACGCATACGATAAGAATATGTGGACTATTACCGTTAAATTTAAATACAAATAAAGGTGTTTAAATTTAAAACCCAATAATAAAAAGGCGATCTTTACTCTGAGTGTCAAATGACGCCGATAAAGGTCGCCTTCTTGTTAGGAGAAAAAATCTATGACTTATATTGAATTTTTTGACGTAGTTGCTTCTGAAAATATTAATGCATGTCTGACCTATGCGCCCGAGCGAGTTGTTTATAT
>JAZRMJ010000150.1:0-1504 GCA_045647445.1 Acutalibacteraceae bacterium
ATCGTTATAATCAACATTGTCAAAATTAGAGGCTTTAAAACCGGTTGCAACCTTTGAAAGCTCGAGCGCTTTTTTAGCTGCACTAATGCGGCCTGCGACATTCATTTGACGGAGGTTGTCGGCATAGTTAAACTGCTTGCCATTTTTATCGACCAGCATAACGCTGAATATCTGCCAATCCGATTTGCCGTAAAGCACCGAATCGGTGGTGAGCTTTTTGACCTTTTTTAGACCGTCAGCAGTGAGCATATTCTCAAGATTGCTGAATGCTCGACCGTCGCCCGTGTTGGCACCGTAAACGACCAGATTGGGGTTAAGGTTAACGTTAAAATCGTAGCCGTATTTTATATGGGGTGTGCCGTAAGGGTTGTTGGTGCCGTTAAACAGATGGGTGTCATAGTAGCCCTCACTGTGCAAAACAGAGGTCACGATGGGTGTATTAATGCCCACCCCACTCACCTTGAGCCAGCCTATAACATCACTATTGACGGTATAAAGTGAGGCAAACTCATCTGAATAATCCTCAGGCATTCCTGCGCTCTCAACACTATCAACAGTTGCGCTATAGGCCTTGCGAGCATCTGACAGAGCATCGTCATACTGCTTAGGCAGCCACCACTTGGTGTAACCAAAATAGCCACCAATCGCTCCGATAGCAAGCACAAGCATAACGATTATAACACCTATCAAAATGCCACGCTTTTTTCTTTCGGGCTCGATATCTAAAAATCCATCGCTGTCAATATCGGCAAAAAGGTCGACCTCTACAGGCTCCTCCTCGATAGGCTCAGGCGTGGGCTCGGGTGTAGGCTCCTCAATGGGAGCGACCTGCTCGACGGGAGCTTCTATGCTTGGCGCAACCTCATCCTCTATAGGGGCAGGCTCCTGCTCGACAGGCTCGATAACCTCAGGCTGACCATTTAATATAGCCTGCACATAGGGTATAACGTAGTTTTCGGTCAGGTGAGCGAGGGCACTCTGCTCGTCATCGATGGCGATAATGCATTGCGCTCCACTCTCAATAATCATGCCGTAAACACAGCCGTCAACAATGAGCGGCAAGGCAGAGTGAGGGAGCACAACGCTCTCATCACCACTAATGCCAAGGCTATCCCAATTAATCGGCTCAAGAGGAAGACCCAAGCCCCTTGACAAAACGTTTGTCAAATCGGATATTGCACCCGTAACAACGGTAACAGGGCTTGTTGAGACAGCGCTCGCCAACGCTAAAAGAAACTCTCGCCTTTTCTCACCCGATGCAGTGTGAACACCACCAAAGGTAGCGAGCTTCTCTTCGAGCCATTGGTTTGGCTGTGTATTATAATATACTATCTCAACAGACATAATATCTTCCTCCGTTAAAATTTTTATTGGGTTACCTCGGGTTCAGGTTCAGGCTCAGGCTCGGGTTCAGGCTCAGGCTCGGGTTCAGGCTCAGGCTCGGGTTCAGGCTCAGGCTCGGGTTCAGGCTCTGGCTCAGGCTCAGGTTCGGGCTCAGGCTCAG
>JAZRMJ010000151.1:0-3524 GCA_045647445.1 Acutalibacteraceae bacterium
ATTATCATCACGTCAAATAGTTTTTTTGGGCCTATCGGCTCTGCCTCTGCGATGGTGGTTATTATTTTTTTGCCCGTCACCGATTCGATTTTGTTTATAAAATCCTGCGATCTGCCAAAGCGTGTATCGGTTGATGAGACAACGGATGACATTATTGGTGTTATGTCAACCGTATTGGATAAATTGCTCATTGTTTCGATTGATTTAGTCATTGTGCAAAAGGAGCCACAAAAGGCATATCCTGCACGGATATTGGTCATGCGAATTCCTCCGAAATTATATTGATTATCGCATCTCGCAAAACTATTGCAGCCGATTCGGGCAGACATTTGCCCGGAAGACTTGGGGCGTAGATGGCATTAAGACCCATCCTTTTTGCTCCGTCAATATCGACACCGACCGAGCCGCTGGCAAGCTCGATTATTAGAGCGAGAGGGTTTGCATTGCTCAACACCTTTCGGTCAAGAATGGGAGCAGGCACGGTGTTGACAATTATATCATAATCTGCGATGATGCTGGAAATTGCTTCTGTTTTAGTGGGTCTGAGCCCCATAAGAATGGTAGCGATTTTATCTCGCTTTTTGCGTGAGGTGAGGGTAACTGATGCCCCTACCCTTTTGAGCAGCTTTGCAAGCGCTTTGCCACAGCGACCACAGCCGATAACCAAAGCGCGTGAGCCCTTGACCGTTTTTTGAGTTTCGCTCATTATAATCGAGAGGGTGCTCTCGGCTGTTAAATATGCGTTGCGCCTCAAAACATCCTCTCTGGCGTAATAATCGACCCATCTTAATCCGTTTTGCTGAAATATATCGGCTAATCGCTCGCTGATGCATCCACCGAGGATGAGGGAGTTTTGTGGGATTAATCTGATTATGTCAACCAATTTAACCCCCTCTGTCGAGCAGTTAAGATGAACTCCGTCTCGGGTGACGGGCAGAGGGAGTATAATAATATTGCAATCTTCGGGGATGGTCTCAGATTGCTTTAAAAACGGTATATCGACGCTTTTAAAACCTTTTAACGCAAGGGCTGAGCACAGCATTCGGCTTCGGGCATCTCCACCGACTACTGCTAAAGCATGATCATGATTTTTGCTCATATCGGTCACCTCTTTTATATTATCCACACTACATGATATGACAGATTTTGAGTTTGGTTAAAAAATTAATTTGATTAATTTTTGATTTAGGTGTTTATTTTATCGGTTAATTGGATTATAATAGATAGTTGATAGATGTTTTTATTTTAAACCACATAAGGATACGGTGAAAAACCAATGAAAATTCTTAACGAGACCGACTGTCTGATTGACGGGGTTAAAAAAATACATATGATTGGCATAGGCGGCTCAGGCATGAGCCCTCTCGCTCAGCTTTTGCATGACAGAGGGTATGAGCTGACCGGCTCTGACAACAACGAATCCTACACTTTAGACAGAGTTAAAGCGCTCGGCATCAAAACCTATCTTGGTCACGATGCTCAAAACCTTGGTGATACCGAGCTTGTTGTTTACTCTGCAGCCATTAATAAGCAAAACCCCGAGCTTGTAGAGGCCGAAAGGCGTAGTATCCCCTGCGTTGAGAGGTCGGTGCTTCTTGGCGCTGTAACTCGCAAATTCGGTCATGTTATAGGCGTTTGTGGCACCCACGGCAAAACCACGGTTTCATCCATGATAACCTGCGCTCTGCTTGAGGCTGAGCTTGACCCTTCGGCTGTTATTGGTGGAGTTTTGCCACGCATTGACAACAACTGCTGTGTGGGCAAATCGGAGCTTCTTGTTTGCGAGAGCTGTGAATACGTTGATACCTTTTTGCAGATGTCACCCGATGTAGCTGTGCTGCTTAACATTGACGAAGACCACATGGAATATTTTAAGACGGTTGACCGTCTTATCGAATCCTTTGCAAAATTTGTTGCTTCGGCTCAGAGGGCTGTTATTGTTAACGGAGACAACGAGTGGGCAATGAAGGCTGCCGAGTCGGCTACAGCCCCCGTGATAACCTTTGGTTATGGTGAGAATTGTCGCTTTAGAGCCGAAAATGTCAGCTTTGAGCGTGGTGCATTCGGCTGCTTTGATTTGACCGACAACGGCAAAAAGCTCTTTAGCGTTAAACTGGGCGTGCCCGGTGAGCACAACATTTTAAACGCTGTAGCAGCTTGCGCTGCTGCAATTGATGCAGGCGCTGATTATAAAGCTATTGCAGAGGGTCTTGCAAAGTTTGGGGGCGCTCATCGACGATTTGAAATAGTTTATGATGAGGGCGATATTATCATTGCAGACGATTATGCTCATCACCCGAAGGAGCTGAGCGTTACCCTCTCGACTGCTAAAAAGATGGATTATAAGAGAGTTATTGCAGTTTTTCAGCCCTTCACCTACAGCAGAACTGCCATGCTGCTTGATGACTTTGCAGAGGCTCTGAGCATTGCCGATATAACCGTTTTGAGTGAGATTATGGGATCACGAGAGGTTAACGATTGGAACATTTATTCTTCTGACCTTGCAAAAAAAATTGAGGGTAGCTCCGTTCACCCGAGCTTTGAGGCGATTGCAAAGCACGTTTGCTCAATCGCTAAAGAGGGCGACCTAATTATAACCCTCGGCTGTGGTGATATTTATAAGGTCATACCCATGATAAAGGATGGTCTAAAATGAAGGCTTTTTTAAAAACAACGGCAATTTTATCAGGTCTTATTGGTGGAGTTGCGCTCGGATATTTAATTAATCTTGCGCTGACGGGAATTGCAGAATTCTCGCTCGCTATGCTGGTAGTGCTGCTGATTCTGTTTGTTGGTGGTACGGCTCTGATTGCACTTTTTATTGCTCTGTGGGCTAAGGCAAACGGCGACCTTGACAGACCGAAGCAGATAGCCGAAACAGAAGCTGAACAAACAACTGAAGAATAATAAAAAACACGATGAAAACTCATCGTGTTTTTTATTATTCTGATTTCATTCGAAGCAAGGAGCCAATCGCTACGGGGCGCTCATATGGAATTCGCAACATCATGGTAGGTCTGTTTGCGACGCTGAGCGGCTCACCCTTCTCATCGGTCATAGCCGAAGTATCAACATCGGAGGGAGCGTGGTGAGGCTCAAGGCAATCAAGCACGGTGCCACTCTCAAATTTGTTTTTAAGGGATGCTATGATGCATCCATCCTCATAGCCCTCGACGACAGCAGCTACGGCATAGTTGCGAATATAACCTGCTGTTTTGTAGGTCTGAGCACCGTCGGGTCTTCCATAATAAAAGCCTGTTGAGTAGGTGCGATGGCTTATTTTATCGAGCTCGGCTGTGACCCATTCGGGGCAAGGTGCATCGTTATTTGCAGCAAAAGCATCGATTGCGCCACGGTAGGCATTGGTGGTAACGGCAACATAGTAGTGAGACTTGGCTCGTCCCTCAATCTTGAGGCTACTGATGCCTGCCTTTGCGAGGTCGGATATATGCTCTGCCATGCACAAATCGTCGGCATTAAGTATGTAGGTGCCCTTGTCGGTTTCGGTAATATCAAAATGCTGA
>JAZRMJ010000152.1:0-12658 GCA_045647445.1 Acutalibacteraceae bacterium
CCCGTGACTATTACGACAACAACCCTGCTATCCGTGAAACCATCGACTTTATGCGCCGTGACATCGGCGGGATAAACTTCAGCGCTATTGCAGGTAATCTTATCAACAGCGATTACTATATGGTGCTGGCTGATTTTGCCGACTACTGCTCAGCCCAAGAGAGGGCGAGCGGTCTCTATACCGACAAAGAGGTTTGGGCTAAGATGTCACTTGCCAATATCGCCAATGCCGGTTGCTTCTCAATCGACCGATTGATAGAGGATTACAGCCGCGATATATGGAATCTTAAAAAGGTTGAGGAACGATGAACGAGGTATTTGACAACCGTTCAAAATTTTACATTTCGCAGACTGTCCCCGTCAAGGCGGGTGACGGTCTGCGTTTTTCGCTATTGCTTCACGACGGATGCAACTGCTGTGATGCGTGGCTGGTCATTCGCTCCGATTCAGGCACCTACCGTTGGATTTCGATGGAGTGGAGCGAAAAGGTCATGGGCGTGTTTAACCGATGGACGGTTGATTTTACCCCCGAAAAGGCCGATATCTATTGGTATCGCTTTGAGTTTGAGGGCAACTGGCGCCGAAATATCATCACCAATGTCGGTGAGGGCAAGGGCGATATTACAAATCGTGGCGGCGAGTGGCAGCTTACCGTTTATGAGCCCGACTTTAAGGCACCCGATAGTTTTTCGGGTGGCATGATTTATCAGATTTTCCCCGACCGTTTTTATAATTCAGGCACAAAAAAAGATAACGTGCCCGATGATCGCTTTATGGTTTCAGATTGGTATAGCCAGCCTGCATGGAGGCAAAATAACGGAGCGAGGTCGCTTTGCAACGATTATTATGGCGGCGATCTGCGTGGCGTTATCGAAAAGCTCGATTATATAGCTTCTCTCGGGGCAAGCATAATCTATCTTAACCCCATTTTTGAAGCCCATTCAAACCATCGCTACAATACGGCAGATTATCTAAAAATCGACCCACTTCTCGGCACCGAGCAGACTTTTATTGAGCTTTGCGCCGAGGCTAAAAAACGAAATATTGCCATCATTCTCGACGGAGTTTTCTCTCACACGGGTGATGATAGCCGTTACTATAACAAGTACCGTCGCTATCCTGAGGATGGAGCCTATAACTCACAAAGCTCCAAATGGTCAAGCTGGTTCAAATTTGACCGTTGGCCCGACAAATGCAGTTGCTGGTGGGGAGTGCCCTCACTACCCGAAACGGTCGAGGAGGATGAAGGCTTTACCCAATTCATCTGTGGTGAAAACGGAGTTCTTCGCTATTGGCTGAGGCTGGGCGCTTCAGGCTGGCGACTCGACGTAGCCGATGAATTGCCCGATTGCTTCTTAAATGCCGTAAGAAAGGCAATCAAGACCGAAAACCCCGATGCCTTGCTGCTGGGCGAGGTGTGGGAGGATGCTTCTAACAAGATCAGCTATGGCAGCAGACGACGCTTTTTGCTTGGCAAACAGCTCGATTCGGTCATGAATTACCCCTTCAGAAACGCAATTATCGATTTTATTATTAATGGCGACGGCGCTCGCTTTATGGATATGGTCATGGGGCTTGTTTGCAACTATCCACCCTGTGCGCTCGACCTTGCCATGAATCATATCGGCACCCACGATACCGAGCGAATTCTCTCAGTTTTAGGTGGAGCACCCCTCTCGCTCGACCGAGAGGCTCAGTCAAGCGTTGTGCTTGATGATGAGAGGGTCGCAACTGCCAAAAGATTGCTGAGGCTTGCCGCTGTGCTTCAATACACCCTGCCCGGCATCCCCTCACTATATTATGGTGACGAGGCAGGGCTTCAGGGTCTGCGTGACCCCTTTAACCGACTCGGCTATCCATGGGGCAAAGAGGATGATAGCCTTATTGAGTTTTATCGCAATTTAGGCAAAATTCGCAAAAACCCCGTCTTTGCAGGTGGCGAGTTTGAGCCTGTTTGTGCTGAGAATGGCATTGTTGCCTACATTCGCTCAAAGGCTTCAAATCGACTTTTGATAGCAGTTAACCGTACCGGCGAGAAACGCCATTTGACGGTTGACGGCCGTCAAGTTATAGTGGAGCCAATCGGCTGGCGTATTGAAGAATTTTAAATTTAAAAAAAGCGCATAATTTGCAAGCATCTGCTAAAAATATCAACGTAGCATAAAAAGGAGTTGAAACAGATGCTTGACAGAACTGCGCTTGTGCTAACGATTATCGGAGCCCTAAACTGGGGCAGTATCGGACTTTTCAGGTTTGATATCGTTGCTTGGCTGTTCGGCAGTCAAACTGCCATTCTCAGCCGAATAGTATATACCGTTATCGCTCTTGCCGGAGTATGGTGCATATCACTTTTGTTCCGCGACCGCGAGGTAACGGTTGATAACGTTGAAAAGTAATCGGCAAAAGCAAAAGACCTTTCGCTACTTTGCGAAAGGTCTTTAATATTTATTGCTTATCAAGATATTCGATATATTCCTCAAGGCAGTAGCCGAGCTCGTTAATGCGTTTTGCGTGGTCAACACCAACATATCTAAAATGCCACGGCTCATACATGATACCGGTTTTGTCGGTTTTATCGGCAGGATATCGCATTATAAAACCGTAAACCTCAGCGTTTTCTTTTAGCCACTCAAACTGCTTTGTTTTGTCAAAACTTTCGGTCAGAGTCCAATTACCCTTTTCGAGAATGTCAAAACCGAGGCCGCTGTTGTGCTCGCTTGTGCCCGTAAAGGCTTGTGAGTTGTTGGCCTTTTTAACTGCCTCAGACTTGCTGTAGCCTTCGTTTAGGTAGGATGTTACCTTACGGTCAAACAGCCTGTCCTGCAAGCTGATACTACGAAAAGCCGAAACAAGCTCAAGAGGAACGCCGTCTTTTTTAGCGGCGGCAAAAAGGTCTTTTAGTGGCTTATAAGCGGCTGTATCAACTGCACGAATTGAGTCCTTGTTTTTATAGTTAAGGCTCATCGCGTCAACCGTTTTGCCATCATTCCACAGCACTAGATTCCATTTAAAATTATCGGGCAACTCATACCATCTGTTGGTCAGCATCAGCTCACGCCCGTGCTTAAAAACATTGGCAGTTTCAGCCTCATTAGACCTCCACTTAACACCTGCGAATATAGATGAGCTACCACTGTCGGTTGGTGCTTTTGATGGAGCATTCGACGGCAATTTAGACTCTACAGAGCCGATCGGCTCTTTTGACAATGCAACCGATGACGGCTTAGAGCTTGCATCCGATAAAGCAGAAACCACCGATTGCGTAGCCTCATTCTCTGATGGGATATACTCTTTTTTGATCGAAAACCCGTCGGTCAAAATAGCAACGTAGCTGATAGCGGCAACAATCCCCAGCATGAGCGCTATAGAAATCACGGGCGCTAATGATGAATTTTTAACCCTTCTTCGTCTCATTTTTTTAATCCTTTAAAACAAACTGTTTAATATTGGCACCAATGCTAACGGCAATCCAAATTTTGACTAAAAGGGGTATGCTTGGCATGTTTTTAACCGAAATAATCCCCAGTCGCTCAAACTCTAGTTTGCTCTCATATGGGCTACCCCAAAAATCGGCTAAAAAGATGGGAATACCTTTGCCCTTAGCTTCAAGGCAAAAACGCTCAAAGCTTTCACTGTCTGTATTGAGTGTGCCCGAATGATAAGGGGTGAGAGTAATTGCCCTGATTTTTGTCAGGTTGTAGCAGTAGCCCTCAAACGGGCTAACCGTTATGCTTAAAATATTGGGCTCATCGCAAAATTTGACTCTGCCCATAGCCGCAATTTTTACGGGGCAGTCAAGGCTAAAAATTAAATCTGACCCCTCGGGGTGACGGAGCAAATTGGCCGCAGGGTGAATGTCAGCCTTGCCCGACAAGTCGTTTGCGTAGCTCACAAACACACCCTTTTTGAGCCTCGATTTGATTAAGCTGACAGCCCCTTCAAAATTAATAAACCCGTTAGCCCTCGCATCCTCAAGGGGGTAATTGCTAGAAACAAAAACAATCGGTTGGCAATCACAGCCCATGCAAAATGCAGTCGCAGCTGCAGAATATTGAAGGGTGTCGGTGCCGTGAGCGACTATAATTCCGTCGTAGCCTGACTCGATTTCGTCGGCAATGCAGTAGATAAGCTGAGTCAGCCTTTGAGCCGATAGGTTTTCGCTCAAAATAGAATAGGGCGATTTAGCCGTAAACTCTATATCGCAACCGAATTTTGCCTTGTAGCCGTCAATAAGGCGATAGGCAGTGTTGCTTTCGGGCGATATCCACCCATCATTAATTGTGCTACCGATGGTACCACCTGTGAATATAACGAGAATTTTCATAATAAAAGACCTTTCGTAGGGTCAATATTTATATTTTTATTATACATATTTATCTCTGTTATTGCAATAAGAAATCGGCAGATTATTAGTCTGCCGATTGGTGATTAATCAACTATTTTGATGGTGGTAATGATAGGCTGATGTTTAAACTCAACGGTGCCGTTATAGTCTATAACGGGGGTGTCCTGACAAATTCTGTCAACGATATCCATGCCCTCGGTTACACGGCCGAAGCCGGCATAAAGACCGTCAAGCGAACTTCTTGCATCCTGATGGCAGATAAAGAACTGGCTTGATGCGCTGTCGTAAGGGGTAGCACGGGCCATTGAAATAACACCACGCACGTGAGCAATATCATTCTTAACGCCGTTAGCTGCGAATTCACCTTTAATTTCTTTGTCTGAGCCACCGGTGCCGTTATGGTCGGGGTCGCCGCCCTGAATAACAAAGCCTGCATAAACACGGTGGAAGGTCAGACCGTCATAAAAGCCTGAGTTTGCGAGGTCGCAAAAGTTTTGAACGGTGATGGGAGCAGTATCAGCATCAAGCTCAAGCTTGATGGTGCCGTAGTCTTTAACAACAATCTCAGCGTGATGAATGCCTTTTGAGTATTTGCTGTTGCTACCGCCGTTACCCGAAGGGTCGGCAGAAGTAGACTTTTTATCGCAACCGACAAAGCCAACGCAACATAGCATAACGCATATAATAAGAGCTAATACTTTTTTCAACAAAATCAAATCCTTTCGATAACATGGTGACATTTTATCATAAATAATCAATAAAATCAATACCGCCCGATCTAAAATAGGTCGAGCGGCTTAATTTGTTAGTTATTTTTTAGTGCTGCTTCAGTCACACTGGTTGCAAGACCTGTGAGCCCTTGAATTTCAGAGGGAATGATAATCTTTGTAGCCTGACCGTCGGCTGCTCTCTCAAATGCCTCAAAGGCCTTAAGGCGAAGCACCGGTTCGGTGGGAGCGGCTTCGTTAATCATGCGAATACCATCGGCAGTAGCCTGCTGAATCTTGAGAATGGCTTCTGCTTCACCCTCAGCCTCACGAATTTTAGATTCTTTAACAGCTTCAGCACGGAGTATTGCTGATTCTTTTTCAGCCTCAGCGCGCAGTATTGCCGATGCCTTTTCACCTTCTGCAACGAGTATGGCAGACTTCTTTTCACCCTCAGCCTGAAGGATTTTCTCACGGCGCTCGCGCTCAGCCTTCATCTGCTTTTCCATCGAATCCTGAATCTCACGTGGGGGCATAATGTTTTTAAGCTCAACACGGTTGATTTTGATACCCCACGCATCGGTAGCAACGTCAAGCACGTTGGTGATTTTGCTGTTAATAACGTCGCGAGAGGTGAGCGTAGAGTCGAGCTCGAGGTCACCTATGATGTTACGAAGGGTGGTGGCAGTCAAATTCTCAATAGCCATCATGGGCTTTTCAACGCCGTATGCAAAGAGCTTGGGGTCAATTATGCGATAAAACACAACGGTGTCTATTTGCATAGTAACGTTATCTTTGGTTATAACCGGCTGAGGTGGAAAGTCAACAACGTGCTCCTTCAAAGAAACCTTCTTTGCAACACGGTCGATGAAAGGGAGTTTAAAGTGCAATCCGGTGTCCCATGTAGCGTAATAACCGCCAAGTCGCTCCAAAACGATAGCTGTAGCCTGAGGAACAATCTTGATGCAACTGATAATAATGCCAAACACAACTGCTGCAATTATGATTATAATCGTTGTTAAATATTCCATAATAATCTCCTTAAAATTTATTTTTCAGAAACCAATAGTGTGGTTCCACAAACAGCGTTTATAATGACCTCTCTGCCTTCTTCGATGTGGTTGCCCTGGTCGCAAACGGCACGCCAATAAATGTCGCCAACAAGCACCTTGCCGTCGGTATCGGTGATCTCGGTTTGAGCGGTAGCCACCTTGCCAACAAGCTTGCTATCGGGGTTTAGGTTTTTATCATTGTCTTTTCTGCTGAGCTTTGCGGCAAACTTCTTTTTGAACAGCCACAAAAATCCACCCGACAAAACAAAAAACACAATAAGCTGAACCCAAATGTAGGGGCAAACGAGCGATAGCAGAGCAACAATAACGGCGCTCGGCACAAACCAAATAGATACCATCGAGACCGTTAAAAACTCAACTATCAGCGCAATCACGCCAACCATAAGCCAAGCTACCCAAGGGGTGAACAGACCATCCATTTAAAGCACCTCCTTATGTGCTCTTTTATTATACCATAGCAAGGCCTAATTTTCAATAAAATTCGATATCTTTCACACGAGCCTAAACCAAAGCCCTACAATAAATAAGTATATGCTTTTGAATGGTTGTTAATGCTTTTGATATGCTACCCTCGTAGGGCGATGCAGCGCATCGGGATCTAAAACTTATTTACCCAAAACCTTTTCGAGCATCACAACGCATTCAATATGCTCCGTAAAGGGGAACATATCGACAGGCTGAATGCGTCTTGCCTTGTAACCTCTGCGAGTGATATAGTTAAGGTCTCTTGCGAGGGTCACGGGGTTGCAAGAGATATATACAACTTTTTCGGGTGATAGCTCCACAAGGCTATCCAAAAACTCACGGCTGCAGCCTGCCCTCGGAGGGTCGGTTATAACAACGTCAATCTCTTCGCCCTCTTTTGCAATGCCCGACATGAATTTGCCTGCATCATCACAGAAAAACCTAATGTTTTGCACATTGTTTTTGCGAGCGTTGAATTTTGCATCCTCAACAGCATCAGCGTTTAATTCAACGCCGATAACCTCTTTGGCTTTGTCTGACGTGATTATGCCGATTGTGCCCGTGCCGCAGTATGCGTCAATAACTCGCTGATTACCGTCGAGCTCGGCAAATTCAATCGCCTTTGAATAAAGCACCTCAGTTTGCACGGGGTTGACCTGATAAAAGGCTTTAGGGCTGATTCTGAAGGTTTTGCCGCAAAGCTCCTCCTTAATATAGCCGTCACCATAAAGCACCTGAGATTTGTCGCCCAAAACAAGGCTTGTGTGGCGTTCATTTATGTTGCGCACTATGGTGGTTATCTCGGGGTGTCTGCCCAAAAGAGCGTTAATAAACGACCTTTGAGAAGGGAAGTCGCCCCCGGCAGTCACAAGCACCACCATAACCTGACCACTCAAAAACCCTCGTTTGACAAGCACGTGACGCAAAAATCCACGCATAGTGGTATCGTTAAATGCGCGCATTTTAAAGCTTTGAGCGAGCTTTCGCACGGTTACGATTATAGAATCGGCAACGGTGTCTTCAATCAGGCAGTCATCAACAGGCACGATTTTGTGTGTCGAGGATTGATACACACCCGAAATCAGCTTGCCGCCACGCTCACCGAAGGCAGCTTGCACCTTGTTGCGATAGTGGATGGGATTTTCCATGCCGATTATTTGATTGACGCGATGAAATCTGCCGAGCAGTTTCACTACCTGCGCCTGTTTAAAACGAAGCTGTCGCTCATAATCCATATTTTGCAGCTGACAGCCACCGCATTTTTTATAGTTAGGGCATTGCTTTATCATATTAATCTCCTTTTGGGAACTATATATGTAATTATACCATAATGCGCCGTAAAATCAATATCAACAAGACTTTTAAAAGGTTGTTGAAAATCAGACGGCAAGCTGATAAAATTATTATAGCAAAACTAAATATTAAGGCAAAAAGTCTATGCTGAGGGAGGATAAAGTTTATGAAACCTATCTGCAAAATTTATAGCTCTGACGCTTCGTGCAAAAAAAGAATGCAGCATTTAAAAACCATTTCAATGGAGGCTGCAACGGGTAGCAGTTGGTCTGTAACTCTTGACCCTGAGAGGGTTGATCAGCCGATTCTCGGGTTTGGCGGCATCTGGACCGATACCGATGTCAACATGGTGCTGAGCATGTCACCCGAAAAGCAAGATGAGGTGCTACACATACTTTTTGATAAACAAAACGGTGCAGGGTGGAGCTTTATGAGACTCCCCTTCGGAAGCACTGATTGGGAGACTACCACCGACTATTATACCTATGACGATGTGCCCTATGGTCAATACGATTGGGAGCTTAAAAACTTCTCAATTCAGCGCGATATTGACCGAGGCTTGTTTGATTTGGCGCGTCGTTGCAAGGCTATTAACCCCGAGCTCAAATTTCTCGGCTCGGTATGGGGCGTGCCTGCATGGATGAAAGAGAATCATTCCATCATGTATGGTCGCTTTAACCCTGAATGCACCGAGGCTTATGCGCGTTATCTGTGCAAAACCGTTGAGGCATTTAAAGAGCAAGGTGTAGAGCTTTATGCGCTGACCCCACAAAACGAATCGTTATGCTCTGATGACCGTGCCACACCTGCTTGTCGTTTCACCTGGCGTATGCAAAAAGAGGTCGTGCTGGCATTAAAGCGAGAGCTTGAACAGGCAAATCTATCAACCGAGGTGTGGATATTTGACCACAACTTTGATTTGTCAGATGAATTTGTTAAGCCCATGCTTGCAGATAGCGAGGTTTATAGCGCAATTGATGGCGTAGCCTACCATGATTACGGCGGAAGCCCTGAGGTTATGGGCGAGCTTCACGCAAAATACCCCGATATGCCCTTTTATATGACTGAGCGCAATATGTGCAGTGTGCCCGAATTAAGCCGACTTGTTGAGCAGCTGCGAAATGGAGCGAGAAGCTATTTGCAATGGAGCGTGCTCACTAATGAATATGGCGGCCCCCATCAATATGGCGGAAACCCCTTTAAATACGTTCGTCCACGAGGCCCCGAGCACCTTGCAGTGCTTTATAATCATAAGGATAACCCCGATGATTGGCGCTACGCAAAGGGCTATGGCCCCTACGCACAGTTTACCAAATTTATAAGACCGGGCATGGTGCGCATTTTCAGCACACCAGGTAATCAAAAATGGGTATCGAACGTTGCTTTTTTAGATCAAAAGGATGGCACTCTTGTGACGGTGCTTGTTAATCAAACAGAGAGTGAGCAACCCGTATCCATTAATTGTATGGGCTGGCAGGCTGATTTTTCTGTTGAGCCTATGTCAATAGCAACCTGCGTTATAACCGATTGCAATTCACCGTGTCAGACAGATAATGCTTGCACCTTTTCATACCCTGTAGCAGAGGCTACCCCTCAGTGGGATTTGCAGCCGCAACAGATACTACTCAAGGGCGATATGGTTGAGGGCGAAGAGATTTTGTTTGGCTGTAGGGTGAAAAACGTAGGTCAATTAGCTACACCGCAAGGTGCGTCTCTGTTTTGTACATATTTTTTAGATGGCGATTGCCCGATAGGCCGAAGCATAGATGTTTGCCCACCCCTTGAGTTGGGTGAAGAAATAACCGTGTGGGTCAATGTTCCGGTTGGGCTTAAACGCACCTGGACGGCAGAGGGAGGCTATCATACCTTTTTTGTATGGACTGATATGGGCGGCTGCGCACCCGAGTTAAACTGTGATAATAACCGTGTGGGTGCCGAGCTCTATTTTGAACCTACTATATGTGATTAAACAAAAAAAGAAGCTGTCCCTTTCACAGCTTCTTTTTGTTTAATCCTTTTGCCGACTTAATAATGCTACCGTCTCCACATGGGTTGTAGCAATGGAATTACTAACATACGTTATCGGAAACATATCCATCCCGACTGTTGTAGGGAACGTATCCACTATGCAAATCAATAACGTATCATTTATTTATTAGTTTTATGCCAAAAATCGTTCCAAGATTTTTTCACTTCTTCAGGATTTCTGATACTATGCATGTCTCCTTTTTCGTCTAATGTGAAAATATTTTTAAAACAGTCTGGCATCTCATGATATTGCTTTTCTAATTGCTTATTAAATATATGGAAACACTCATAGTCATAATGTTTTAACAAATACGGCATCAAGAAAATCGAACGCATACTTTCATATTCTTGATAATCATATGGCGTTTTTTCTGGTATTTTCTTTAATAACTCTAACATTTTAGACATTAAAACTTCTACTTCCTTTTCATCCGCATATGCCGAATATCCTCTGACAGCAGATAGTTTCATATCAAGATATCTTTCTTTTTTAAATACTCTAAAGAAAAATTCTTTAGCATCATTTGGCAAATTGCATAGTAGTTGCTTTAATATTTGATTTCTTGCATATAAATCTTTAGTTTGAAAATACTCTTCCATTAACTTTTCTTCAAGTTTTTCCATTTTCATCTCCATAAACTCGTTGCCACTTTTTAGACAGCAGAACTACGGTCTCCACATGCGCCGTTCTCGGGAACAAATCGAAGGGCACAGCCTCAACCAATTTATATCCGTTTTCTTCAAACTCCTTAACGTCGCGCGCGAGGGTCGCAGGGTCGCAAGATACGTAAACAACCCTTTCAGGCGCCATATTAAGGGCAATGTGACGGGGCAGACCTGCTTCAAGACCTTTTCTCGGTGGGTCAACGATAACCACGTCGGGTCTTAATCCCTCATCATCAAGCTGTTTTGCTGCTTCATAAGCATCGGCGCATAAAAATCTTGCGTTGCTTATGCCATTTTCTTTAGCGTTGAATTTTGCATCCTCAACTGCTTCGGGTATGATTTCGACCCCCACGATATTTTCAAACAAATTTGCCATCGAAAGGCTGATGGTGCCTGCTCCGCAATAGAGGTCAACAAGGGTCTTGCCACCCCCTGCAAACTCAGCCGCCTTTTTATAAAGACGCTCGGCCATATTGTGATTAACCTGATAGAATGACAGAGCGCTAAGCCTTACCTTAACACCACAGAGAATATCGCTGATATACCCGTCGCCATAAATATTGATACACTTTGTTGATAGAATCACGTTGGTATCGGCTGTGTTAATGTTGAGCACAACCGTTTTAAGCCCCTTGACAGAGGCGCAAAGCATCTGGGTCAGCTTCTCACTTTTTGGCAAACTCTTGCCGTTAATAACGATGCAAACCATGATTTCGCCTGTCACCGCACCTCTGCGAATATATATGTGGCGCACAAGCCCCTTTTTGGTGCTCTCGTTATAAACCGATATGTTATTTTGAATAATAAACTGCTCTACCGTTTTGACGATATCGGCAAACGCTTTTGGCTGTAAAGCGCAGCTACGGCAGTCGATAATGCGATGGGAGTGGTTAGCGTAAAAGCCGATATGTATCCCGTTATCGTCAGCGCTGACAGGGTATTGAGCCTTGTTGCGATAGTGATTATCAAAACCGAATTCGGTCGGCTGAGGCATAATATCAACCCCACCGATTCGGCTCAGGCAATCAGCCACCCTCTGGTGCTTAATATCGCACTCAGCGTTATATGAAATATGCCTATAAACGCACCCACCACAGCGAGGGAATGCATCGCAATCATTCTCGATTCGGTCGGGGGAGGGGGCGAGTATCTGCTCAAGCTTACCCACAGCGTAGTTTTTGGCAGATTTGATTATCAGCACCCGTGCGATATCGCCAATAGCAGTGCCACGCACAAAAACAGCCATACCCTCGTGTTTGCCGATACCGGCACCCTCAGAGGTCATAGCAGTAATATTAAGCTCTATAACATCGTTTTTCTTTAACATAATTATCGTCCTATTAAAGGTGGATTTGCACAAATTATACCCTTAAAACGAGACACAGTCAATACAATTCACATATTTACTTTTTATGTAAAAACCTTTATAATATTATGTAATGAAAGCATCCGAAAGGAGTTTTACTATGATTTTAACAGTAGATATCGGTAACACAAATATTACCCTCGGTGCATACGATGGCGAAACCTTGGCTTTTACCAGCCGTCTCGCTACCGACCGTCGTCGCACCTGCGACCAATATGCTATCGAGATTAAAGATATTTTGCGCCTCAATAGGCTTGAGATGGCAGAGCTTGAGGGCGCAATAATCAGCTCGGTTGTGCCGAGCGTCGGCTCGGCTATGAAGCGAGCCCTCAAAAAGCTCACAGGCACAGAGCCTTTAGCCATCGGCCCCGGAGTCAAAACAGGGCTAAATATTCGCATCGATAATCCTGCTCAGCTCGGCGCCGACATGGTCGCAGGAGCAGTTGCAGCTGTTGCTAAATACCCCTTGCCCTGCATAGTGTGCGATATGGGCACTGCAACCACCGTCAGCGTTATCGATAAGGGGAGCGTGTTCCTTGGCGGCGCAATCGCTGCAGGCCTTGGCACCACCCTTGATGCTCTCGCATCTAACACTGCCCAACTCCCTTATATCGACATTTCTGCCCCCGACAAGGCAATCGGCACCAACACTGTCGATAGCATGCGCTCCGGCCTTGTTATCGGAGCGGCTGCAATGCTCGACGGTCTTGCAAGCA
>JAZRMJ010000153.1:0-2160 GCA_045647445.1 Acutalibacteraceae bacterium
CATTGCGTCGGCCTTGCCCTCGCAACGGTCGATAATCCAGTTCAGAACACGCATATTGTCACCGAAGCCGGGCCATACGAAGTTGCCCTCGTCGTCAGTACGGAACCAGTTGACATTGAAGATCTTGGGAGCCTTGTCGCCAAGCTTTTTGCCCATCTCGAGCCAATGACGGAAGTAGTCACCCATGTGGTAGCCACAGAAGGGCAGCATTGCCATAGGATCGCGACGAACAACACCGACAGCACCTGCTGCTGCTGCAGTGGTCACAGATGCCATTGCAGAGCCGATGAATACACCGTTCTCCCAATCGAATGACTGGTATACAAGGGGAGTCAGCTTTGCGCGACGGCCACCGAATACGATAGCAGAAATCGGAACGCCTGCTGCATTCTCAAACTCAGAAGAGATGCAGGGGCAGTTCTTTGCAGGAGCAGTGAAACGGCTGTTGGGATGAGCGCCACAGGTTGACTTGTCAGCCTTGTCGAACTTCTCAGCATCCCACTTCTCGCCCTTCCAATCGATAGCGTTAGTGGGCAGATTCTTATCGAGGCCTTCCCACCAAACGGTGTTATCATCAAGATTGTGAAGAACGTTTGTGAAGATGGTATCTTTTCTGGTAGAAGCAAGGGCGTTGTAGTTAGACTTCTCGTTGGTGCCGGGTGCAACGCCGAAGAAGCCGTTTTCGGGGTTGATAGCATAAAGTCTGCCATCTTCGCCTATTCTCATCCAGCTAATATCGTCACCGACAGTCCAGACCTTGTAGCCCTTCTTGCGAAGATATTCGGGGGGAATAAGCATTGCGAGGTTGGTCTTACCACAAGCAGAGGGGAATGCAGCTGCGATATACTTAACCTCACCTTGGGGATTCTCAAGGCCGAGAATGAGCATGTGCTCAGCCATCCAGCCCTCTTTCCAACCCTGGTAAGAAGCGATACGAAGAGCGAAGCACTTCTTGCCAAGAAGAACGTTACCACCGTAAGCTGAGTTAACAGAGATGATGGCATTATCCTCGGGGAACTGGCAGATGTAGCGATTCTCAGCGTCAACATCGCACTTTGCGTGGAAGCAACGAACCCAGTCATTGCTGTCGCCGAGGGCTTCAAGAACCTTATCGCCGATGCGGGTCATGATAGCCATGTTGAGAACAACATAGATAGAGTCGGTAATCTCAACGCCGATCTTAGCGAGAGGTGAGCCGATGGGACCCATTGAATAAGGGATGATATACATGGTGCGACCTGCATAGGTGCCACGAGCGATATCATACAACTTCTTGTACATAACCTCGGGATCTTCCCAGTTGTTGGTCGGGCCTGCATCCTCACGATTGGTGGTGCAGATAAAGGTGCGATTCTCTACACGGGCTACGTCGTTGGGCTTGGTTCTGTGGAGGTAGCAACCGGGCAGTTTCTCTTCGTTGAGCTTGATCATTTCGCCTGACTCGACAGCCTCTTTGCGAAGTCTGTCAAGCTGAGCTTCGTCACCGGTGATCCACTCTACGGCATCAGGGTTAACGAGCGACTTGATCTTTTCAACAAACTCGAGAACGGTTTTGTTGTTGGTCATGTTGCGTCTTCCTTTCTATAGATGAAAAATTTAAAACAAAATAACGCCAATTGCAGCAGATAGCATTCTTATCTTGAAGAAATTACCATCCTATCGCATTATAGATTGTATCATTAAATAAGTCAAACTGCAAGTGAAATTTGCAATGTTCACATATTTTTTAAACTTGGTCTATAGGCATGGTTGCAAAGGCATTTAATTCTCGGTTTGCAACATTGCCGGACTCATATTCATAATAAGCCTGAACGCCCACCATGGCGGCATTATCACCACAATATTTCAGTTCGGGGCGATAAAGCTTAATTGCCTTCTTTTGGCATTGCTCCTCTAGCCTTCTGCGAAGCTCTGAGTTTGCCGAGACGCCACCTGCAACTGCAATCTGTTTATAGCCGAGCTCTGCTGCAGCCGACATTGTTTTATCAATAAGCATATCGCACACTCTTTGGCGCAAGGCAGCCGACATATCGGGTACACTGATAGTCACACCCTTTTGCTGAGCATTATGCAGGGCATTTATAACTGCTGTTTTAAGACCTGAGAATGAAAAATCATATTTGCCATCGGCTACATGGGGATAAGGCAATTTGTAAACCT
>JAZRMJ010000154.1:0-7674 GCA_045647445.1 Acutalibacteraceae bacterium
ACACCGGCTTTGACTGCATCTGCCCTGCTGACGGCTCAGCCGCTCTGGCAGGATTGCTCGATGCTCTTTACTCAGGAGATAAGCTCCCCCGTACCATCATTTATAGCCTTAACGGTGCTGACAACGCCTTTATCGACAGCCTTATGGGCTCATTCCAGACTGTTGGTGCTCGTGGCTACATTCAGCATGGCAGCGGTTGGTGGTTTAACGACACCTTAAACGGCATGCGCGAGCAGATGACAAGCCTTGCAAGCCTTGGTATCCTCGGCAATTTCGTTGGCATGCTGACCGACTCTCGCAGTTTTCTTAGCTACACAAGACACGAATATTTCCGTCGCATATTGTGCGAGCTTATTGGTGGCTGGGTAGAGAACGGAGAGTACCCCTGCGATATCGACGCACTCGGTGAACTCGTTAAAGATATAAGCTTTAACAACGCTAAAGCCTATTTTAAATCGGAGGACAAATAATTATGAATATGAAAATGTCTTTTCGCTGGTATGGTGAGAGTGACCCGATATCCCTTCAATACATCTCACAGATACCAGGTATGCGCTCAATCGTTTCGGCTGTTTACGACGTAAAGCCCGGTGAGGTTTGGCCCGAAGAGAGCCTTAAAAAGATGAAAGAGCAATGCGACAGCAATGGTCTTGTTTTTGACGTAGTTGAGTCCATCCCCGTGCATGAGGATATCAAGCTCGGCAGAGGTGACGTTGACAAGCTGCTCGACACCTATTGCGAAAATGTTCGTCGCTGTGCAAAATACGGTGTTAAATGCGTTACCTACAACTTCATGCCTGTCTTTGACTGGACTCGCACTCAGCTTGACAAAGAGGCTGCTGACGGCTCAACAAGCCTTGTTATGTATTGGGATCAGATGCGTGACCTTGACCCACTCAAGGATGATATTCATCTGCCCGGTTGGGATTCAAGCTACACTCAAGACGAGGTGCGTGAGCTCATCACCGCTTATGGTGAGCTCGGTGAGGAAGGCCTTTGGAGCAATCTTGAGCGCTTTCTCAAAAAGGTTATTCCCGTTGCAGAGGAATGCGATGTCAGAATGGCTATCCACCCCGATGGCCCACCATATCCCATATTCGGTCTGCCTCGCATTATCACCTGCGAGGAAAATCTTGACCGTTTCTTAAAGCTTTATGACAGCCCTGCTAACAGCCTTTGCCTTTGCACAGGCAGTCTCGGCTGCGCAAGCAGTAACGACGTTGTTAAAATGGTGCGCAAATACGCCACCGTTGACCGAATTGCGTTTATGCACATTCGCAACGTTAAAATTATGGAGGATGGCTCCTTTGAAGAGCGCGCTCACCTCTCTAGCTGTGGCTCACTCGATATATACGAAATCGTTTCTGCGCTGGTCGAAAACGGATTTGACGGCTACGTCAGACCCGACCACGGTCGCATGATTTGGGGCGAAACCGGCAAACCGGGTTACGGCTTATTTGACCGTGCGCTCGGTGCAACCTACATCAACGGTCTGTTTGAGGCTTGTGAAAAGAAAGAGGGCAAATAAGATGAATACTAACGTTTTAAATACCGATTTGACCGGCAAGGTAGCCGTTGTGACCGGTGCAGGCGGAGTGCTTTGCAGTTATTTTGCGAAGGTGTTAGCCTGTGCAGGTGCTAAGGTTGCTCTGCTCGACCTTAACCTTGAGGCTGCTACTGCTTTTGCTGACGAGATAGTCGCTGAAGGTGGTATTGCAAAAGCTTATGCCTGCAACGTGCTTGATAAGGCTGTTTGCGAGGATGTAGCAAAGGCTGTTATGGCTGACCTTGGTGCTTGTGATTTGCTCGTTAACGGTGCAGGTGGCAACAACCCCAGAGCTACTACCGATAAGGAATATTTTGAGCTTGGCGATATTGATGCTGAAACCAAAAGCTTTTTTGACCTTGAGGCTGACGGCGTAGGCTTTGTATTTAACCTCAACTTTTTGGGCACTCTTATCCCCACTCAGTGCTTCGCAAAGCAGATGGTTGGCAGAGAAGGTTGCTCAATAATCAACATTTCATCAATGAATGCCTACACTCCCCTGACCAAAATACCTGCCTATTCGGGTGCTAAGGCTGCAATTTCAAACTTCACTCAGTGGCTTGCCGTTCACTTCTCAAAGGTGGGCATTAGAGTTAACGCTATTGCTCCCGGCTTTTTCTCAACAAAGCAGAATGCAAAGCTTCTCTTTAACGATGACGGCACCCCCACCCCTCGCACGGGCAAAATTCTTGCTGCTACCCCCATGGGGCGCTTTGGCAAGACTGAAGAGCTTGAGGGTGGTCTTCTGTTTTTGGCTAACAACGAGGCTGCAGGCTTTATCACCGGTGTGGTGCTACCCATCGACGGTGGCTTCTCTGCCTACTCAGGCGTTTAATATTTAATTTTTTGAGCTGTTGCACATCTAATGCAACAGCTCCTTTTTAACATTTTAAGTCTTGAAGTAGGGTGTAATTTTTGGTATAATACCTCTATTATCTGACGGAGGCGCAAAATGAATAAACATCAGCAAAAATTTTATCTTAGAACGAGCGAATTCGACCTCAAAAGCAGACAGCATCCATCCTCGGTGCTTGACCTGTTTCAGGAGGTTGCAGGCTGCCACGCAAATAAGCTTGGCTGTGGCTTCGACGAGATGATAAAAAAAGACCTCCTTTGGATGGTCTCTCGCATTAAATACACTGTTTTGGAGGATACTGCTCCTCGCACTAACGTTAGGGTCAACACCTGGCCTCTTCCCCCTGCAAGGGTGATTTTTCAGCGTGAATATGTTATAACTGATGAAAATGACAAGCCCCTCATAATCGGCTCGTCAGAATGGGTGCCTGTTGATTGCAACACAAGACGATTTGGCGCTGCTAAAGACGTATATCCTTACGAGCTTGAATTTTTGACCAACAAAAACTATGAGGGTCGACTGCCCCGACTGCACGATTTTGAAACTGAGGGTGAGAGCTACACCGTAACCCCAGGATTTAGCACTATAGACACCAACGGTCACGTTAACAACACTAAATACGCAAACTTTGTTTTGAACTCAATCGGTCTTGAGGATAACGAGGTTATCAGCGATTTTCAGATTGATTATCATAAAGAGGTTCAATGCGGTCAGCCACTCACCGTTTTTGCCAAAAAAGAGGATAACCTCATTTTGGCTAAGGGTGTTGACGAAAATGGCGACAAAATGTTTTTATGCCAGATAGAGCTTAAAAAATAAAAAGCTAAAAGCCGATAGATTCAAATGAATCCATCGGCTTTTAAGTGTTTTTAATTGATAGCTCGACCCCTCTTGACACTTAAAACAACATAGGCTCCGATGACCACAACAAAGGCTCCTGCCGCTATTATTGCGATAATAGGTGCGAGGTTGATTGGCTCAGAGAAGGGCTTTATATTTTCTGTGGGGGGAGTTGCTCTCTTTGTGCCACCACCCATATCTTTATAATAATCGGCTGATGCGATACATATGGTGCCGACTCTGCTTGCATCATAGATGAATTTGCCGTTTCTGTATTCTGCCTTAACGTCGATATAGCGACGGTCAAAGGAGTTTATCTCGGGGTCATCCTCTTTATCTGTCAGCTTTTGGATTTGCTCCATGGTCATCTCCATAAGAGGCTTATGGGATTTTGATTTGTGGGGGATTTGAACGTTTAAGGTTTTGTCGGTCGACACCACCTTAAACTGGTTATAAACCTTGATATCGTAGTATAAAGCAGGGTGTTTTGTTACCTCTTGGTCGACCACAAGCTTTGTAATATCTCTGACAAGCAAATATGAATCATCAGGAAAATAGCCCTTAACGACCACTCCGCTCGACTTATCCTCAAGCTTTTGGAATTTAATCGGCTTTTCAACGCAGGTCAGCTTTTGCTCGGTTATCCAATAATGACCGTCACCGATGTTATTGGTAGTGAAGGTGTAGTGACCCGACTTATACTCAGCCTTGGTATCGACAGGGTTGCCCTCAACATCGAAGCCGATAACGCTCATTCCCTTTTTATCGTATGGAATTGATATGGTCACACCGTTGTAGCCGTCGTAGGTATCTGCATCGGCATCCTCATGATCACAAGTTACCATAAATGTTAAAACATACATCTGCTCACAAAGAGGGTTATCTTTAACCCTTTCGCCGGTAACGTATAGCGTGGTTATATCGGGGAAGACGCCCGTTGCTGTAATTCCACTCTCTGAATGGGTGAGGGTTGACTCCCCATCAGCTGAGACAGAGACAAGGCAAAGCATAGTCACTAACATGACCGTGATGATTATTGCAAACAACCTTTTTATAACCATATAATCAACTCCCTTTCAATAAAAAATCGACACAGAGCGACTCTTTTATTAAAATCATACCAAACATTTCACACTTTTTCAATAGAAAAAAGTATATTTGACAAATTGGCTGGGTGAGTGTTGACTTTGCCGTGATAAAGTGATAAAATAGCAAAGTATTATTCATCAGAATCGAGGATGATTATGGCTAATTTGCATTCAGAAGCAGTCGACCGTTTATTTGAGGCTATTTTGGGTCTTGAAACGGCTGACGAATGTTATGACTTTTTTGAAGATATTTGCACCATCAAAGAGGTGCAGGATATGTCGCAAAGGCTTGAGGTTGCTACGCTTTTGCGCAAGGGTCTTAACTATCAAGACATATCGAGCAAAACAGGTGTTAGCACAGCTACAATAAGCCGTGTCAGCAAGTGCCTAAATTATGGCACGGGTGGATACAACAAGGCTATAGATAAATTGAATTCGGAGAATTAATATGAATATCAGCACTAACATTATAAAAAATGATGAAAAGGCTGTTTTCGCTCTGCGTGAGCTTTATGACAGCTACGGATATACTCGCTACAAAATGAGCAAGTTTGAGGAGTATGACCTTTATGCAAGAAATAAGGATTTTCTTATTTCAGATAACGTTATAACCTTTAACGATATGAGTGGCAAGCTAATGGCTTTAAAACCCGACGTGACCCTCTCTATCGTTAAAAACAGCGACGATACCGACGGTGTGCAAAAGGTTTATTACAACGAAAACGTTTATCGTGTTTCCAAAGGCACAGGCACCTTTAAGGAGCTTATGCAGGTCGGACTTGAATGCATTGGCAATATCGACGATTACTGCATTGCTGAGGTGCTTTTGCTTGCAGCTAACAGCCTTAAAAGCATTAGCGAAAGCTCTGTGCTCGACATTTCACATCTTGGAATTATATCGGGTCTTATTGACACTGACGATATATCATCCGATGACCGTAAGACGCTTGTTGAGTGCATCGGTCAGAAAAACACCCACGGCATAACCGAGATTTGCAAAAAAGCAGGCATTGACAAGGCTCGAGCTAACGCTCTTTGCAAGCTCTGCGCCCTTTATGGCCCTGCAAGTGAGACTCTGCCTCAGCTTGAGGAGCTCGGTGATATTATAGACAAGTCGGCTTTAGCTCGCCTTTATGCTGTAGCAAACGCTCTGCAGGCTCAGGGCGTGGGCGACGTAATTCGCATCGACTTTTCTGTAGTGGGTGATATCAACTACTACAACGGTGTTGCCTTTAAGGGCTTTGTTGAGGGCATACCTACCGCTGTGCTGACAGGTGGTCAATATGACCGTTTGATGCAAAAGATGGGTCGCACCTCGGGCGCTATTGGCTTTGCAGTATACCTTGATATGCTCGAAGAGCTTGAGCGCAACGATACCCCCTACGATGTTGATACCATCGTTATTTATGACGAGGGCTGTGACCCGACAAAGTTGCTCTGCGCTATCAGCGAATTGAGCAAAACAGGGATCAGCGTTAAGGCTCAAAAGAAGATTCCACAAAAGTTAAAGTATCGCCGCCTTATGAAGTTTGACGGCAACGAGGTGACCAAAATTGAAAACAATGCTTAACGTTGCTCTGCCTAAGGGCAGATTGGGTGAAAAGGTCTATGCCATGTTTGAAAAGGCAGGCTTTGATTGCCCTTCGATAAAAGAAAATAATCGCAAACTGATTTTTGAAAACGAAGAGGTTGGCGTTCGCTACTTTTGGGTTAAGCCCTCTGACGTTGCTATCTACGTTGAGAGAGGTGCAGCCGACATTGGTGTTGCAGGCAAGGATATTTTGCTTGAGTATGAGCCCGACATTTACGAGCTGTTTGACCTTGATATCGGCAAATGCCGTATGGCTGTTGCCGCTATGGCTGATTTTAGAGATAATATGCAACGCACCTTAAAGGTTGCAACCAAATTCTCTAACATTGCCAAAACCTACTACGCTTCTAAGGGTCGCGATATTGATATTATTCACCTTAACGGTTCAATCGAGATTGCACCCATACTTGGTCTTTCAGACGTTATAGTTGATATTGTTGAAACGGGCACCACCCTTAAAGAGAATAACCTTGAGGTTATCGAGACGGTTGTGCCTATCAGCGCAAGGCTGATTGCCAACAAATCAAGCTTTAAGTTTAAAAATCAGCTTATTGAAAAAATCGTTAGTGAAATGCGTCAGCAAACGGAGGCTTCAAAATGATTAAGATTTTAAAATACGGCGAGGTTGATACTGCCGATATTTTTGCAAGAGCAGTTCCTCAGATTAACGTTGAGGATATCGTTACCGATATTATCGCCAATGTCCGTAAGGATGGCGATAAGGCTCTTTATATGTATTGCGAGAGGTTTGATAAAGCAAAGCTCGACTCTCTTCAGGTTACTGCCCAGGAGATTGCCCAGGCTCGTGCAAGTGTTGATGAGCGCTTTATCGATATTCTCGAGAGAGCAGCAGAAAACATTCGCGCGTTTCACCAAAGACAGGTCAGAAACAGCTTTATTCTTAACGAAAAAAACGGTGTTGTTATAGGTCAAAAGGTTATTCCCGTTGACCGTGCAGGTCTTTACGTGCCCGGTGGCACAGCCGCTTACCCCTCAACCGTGCTGATGGATGCCATCCCTGCTAAAATTGCCGGCTGCAAAGAGGTTGTAATGGTTACTCCCCCCGGCAGTGACGGCAAGATAAACCCCGTTATCCTCGCCGCCGCTTCTGTTGCAGGAGTTGACCGCATATTCAAGGTTGGCGGTGCTCAGGCTGTAGCCGCTCTTGCATACGGCACCGAGTCTATCCCCAAGGTTGACAAGATTGTAGGCCCCGGTAACGCCTTTGTTGCAGAGGCTAAAAAGCAAGTGTTTGGCGTTGTATCTATCGACATGATTGCAGGCCCGAGCGAAATTCTTATAGTAGCTGACGGCACCTGCAACGCAAAATATGTTGCAGCCGACCTTCTCTCTCAGGCTGAGCATGATCGACTCGCAAGCGCTGTGCTTGTTACCGATTCGATGGAGCTGGCTCTAGCTGTGCAGGCAGAACTTGAGGTGCAAATTCCTCAGCTTGAGCGCTGCGATATCGCCCGTGAGTCTATCGACCGAAACGGCAAAATCATTGTAGCTGACGACCTTATGGCTGCTATTGAGATTTCAAACGAGATTGCTCCCGAGCACCTTGAGCTGTGCGTTGATAACCCCTTTGATTATCTTGACAGCATTCGCCACGCAGGTTCAATCTTTATGGGCAAATATTGCCCCGAGGCATTGGGCGACTACTTTGCAGGCCCCAACCACACCCTGCCCACAGGTGGAACTGCTAAATTCTCAAGCCCTCTCTCTGTAGACGACTTTGTTAAAAAGGCTC
>JAZRMJ010000155.1:0-2351 GCA_045647445.1 Acutalibacteraceae bacterium
CAAAAACTCTGTAGCTGTTGCCAATCTTTTAAATCAAAGAAACATAGCAGTCAGAGCGGGTCTTCATTGCGCTCCGTTTGCGCACAAACGATTAGGAACTATAGACTGCGGCACCGTCAGAGTAGCCCCTTCAGTTTTCACAACTGAAAACGATATCGAAAGACTTATAGATGCAATAAGAGCATTCTCTTTAAATAATAAGCAAGTATTTTAGCTATAAAAGCGCTAAACTCTTGACTTTTTAAAAGTTTATGCTAAACTATTACTAAACGCTATGATGAAGAAAAGTAGTGGCTGTAATTCATCTCAGAGAGATACCGACTAGGGCTGAAATCGGTGTTGTTGGATAGGTCAACGAAGTTCCCTTCGGAGCGGTACGGCTGAACCTTTAGAGTAGGTCGTGACGGGCTGCGATACCGTTATCATTCGCGGGAGTGTATGCTCTTTGTAGCATGAATAAGGGTGGTACCGCGGAATTTGTTATTTCGTCCCTTGCAGAAAACTGCAAGGGACTTTTTGTTTTTTGCAATATTATATGAGGTGATAAAATGAAAGAACAGTTAAAAAACGTTGCTCAGTCAGCAACTCTTGCTCTTGAAGCAGTCAAAGACCTGCAAGAGCTCGAAGCGCTGAGGGTAAAATTCCTCGGCAAAAAAGGTGAGTTGACAGCTATCTTAAAGCAGATGGGTGGTCTATCCCCCGAAGAGAGACCTATTATAGGTCAGCTTGCAAACGAAACTCGCGCAAACATTGAAGCCATTATCGCTCAAAAGGCTGAGCAGTTTAAAGCATCAGCGGCCGAAGAGAAACTTCAAAAAGAAACTATAGATGTTACTATGCCCGGTAGCAAGCTCATTATGGGCAAAAAGCATCCTCTTAACCTTGTGCTTGATGAAATCAAAGAGATATTCCTTGGCATGGGCTTTGACGTTGCAGAAGGCCCCGAGGTTGAGCTTGATTATTACAACTTTGAAGCATTGAACATTCCTAAGGATCACCCCGCTCGTGACACTCAGGATACTTTCTATATCAGCGAAAACATTCTTCTCAGAACTCAAACCTCTCCTGTTCAGGTTCGCACTATGGAAAAGCAAAAGCCCCCCATTCGCATTATCTCTCCGGGACGAGTTTTTCGTTCTGACGCTGTAGATGCAACCCACTCACCCGTTTTTCATCAGATAGAAGGTCTTGTTGTTGATAAGGGTGTTACTATGGGCGACCTTAAGGGCACTCTGGCCGACTTTGCAAAGAGACTATATGGCCCCGATGCAGTAGTTCGTTTTCGACCCCATCACTTTCCCTTCACTGAGCCCTCAGCTGAGATGGACACCATGTGCTTTAACTGTGGTGGCAAAGGCTGCCGACTCTGCAAGGGTGAAGGCTGGATTGAAATTCTTGGTTGTGGCATGGTTCACCCCAAGGTTCTTGCAAACTGCGGAATTGACCCTGAAGAATATAGTGGTTTCGCCTTCGGTATGGGTCTTGAAAGACTGGTTATGCGCCGTTTCAACATAGATGACCTGCGTTTGTTCTATGAAAATGATCAGCGCTTCCTCAATCAGTTTTAAGGAGGAATAAACAATGGATCTCTCAATTAAATGGTTAAAAGAATTTGTAGATATTAATTACGTCGGTCGTGACTTTGCTGAAGCAATGACCATGAGTGGCTCAAAGGTTGAAGGTTTTCACAAAGAAGCCGAAGAAATTACCGGCGTAGTTATCGGTAAGGTAAATTCTATCGAAAAGCATCCCAATGCAGAAAAGCTCGTAATCACCCAAATTGACGTTGGTGATAAGGTGCTCCAAATTGTTACAGGCGCAACCAATCTTAAGGTTGGTGATATTGTGCCCGTTGCAATCGACGGCTCTACCCTTCCTAACGGTGTTAAAATCAAAAAAGGTAAGCTTCGTGGCGAAGAGAGCCACGGTATGCTCTGCTCTATTGCTGAACTCGGTCTTACTTTAGGTGACTTCCCCAACGCAATTGAAGATGGTATTTTTGTCATTGACGAGGATTGCACTCTTGGTCAAGATGCCAAAGAAGCACTTGGCATAAATGATGATATCGTTGAGTTTGAAATCACCTCAAATCGCCCTGATTGTCTTTCAGTTCGTGGTCTTGCTCGTGAAGCTGCAAGCACCTACAATCTCCCCTTTAAGGATCATATCCCTCAGGTTACCGAGTGTGATGGCAATATTAACGAATACTTAAAGTCGGTCAGCATTGAAGCAACCGATCTTTGCTACAGATACATGGCTCGTGCTGTTAAAAACATCAAAATTGAGCCCTCACCCCGTTGGCTTAGAGAACGCCTTCGCTCAAGTGGTGTGCGCCCCATCAACAACATGGT
>JAZRMJ010000156.1:0-2201 GCA_045647445.1 Acutalibacteraceae bacterium
TCCTCGTCCTTGATAACTATGGAATCATCGTCATCGAATTCGGGCATTACCTCAACCGACGCGAAGGAGGTATGACGTCTGCCTGACGCATCAAACGGTGATACTCTGACAAGACGGTGAATTCCCTTTTCGCTCTTTAGATAGCCATAAGCGTTTTCACCCTCGATGGTAACAACTGCGCTCTTCAAGCCAGCCTCTTCACCATCAAGAAAGTCAACGGTTTCAGCCTTGAAGCCATGGCGCTCAGCCCAGCGCAGATACATGCGGTGAAGCATCTGAGCCCAATCTTGAGCTTCGGTGCCACCTGCTCCTGCATGGAAGGTTAAAATAGCATTGTTTTTATCATATTCACCTGTTAATAGGGTAGCAAGTCTCATCTCTTCAAAAATAGAGATAACCTTATCAACACCGCATACGATCTCATCAATGAGGCTTAAGTCGCCCTCTTCATCGGCTAACTCAATGAGGGTCAGGGTATCTTCATAATCAGAGCACAAGGTTTCGTATTTTTGAACAGTAGCCTTACATTGAGCAACCTTTTTTAGTAAGGTTTGAGATCTCTCAACGTCATCCCAAAAACCGGGCTCGCTTGTTTGAGCCTCAAGACGCTCAATTTCTGATTTTAACACCTTAACACCGACTGCATCAGCAAGATCCTTAATTTGATCTTCATATGCAATCAAGCGCAAACGCTGTTCTTCGAATTCAAGCATTACATTCTTCCTTTCTGCAAACAAGTGCGACCCAGCCGCCACTTTCAAAGCGTTCTGATACTGATAAACCAATCTGATTTAGTTTGTTCAAAACATCTTCTTCTCTTGTGTTAATTATTCCGGAGCAAATAAAAAGTCCATCATCAGACATAAAATCAAGCACGTTATCGCACAGCGAAATAATGATATCAGCAACAATATTAGCGCAAACGATATCGTATTTGCCAGAGACCTTCTCAACAAGGTCACCACAGATAAACTCTGTTTTATCAGAAACGTTGTTAAGCTCAGCGTTGACCTCTGCAACCTTAACAGACATGGCATCAATATCGACACCCACAGCGTTGCTACAACCCAAAAGAACAGCGCTGATTGAAAGTATTCCACTTCCACTACCAACGTCAAGAATAGACTTGTTATCACCACAATAGCGATCAAGCACACTCAAGCATAGTCGGGTAGTATCGTGAGCACCGGTGCCAAAAGCTGCACCCGGGTCAATATTGAGCACAACTCGGTTATCGTTATTTTCATACTGCTCCCATGATGGGCAAATAGCAAGACGATTGCCAATTTCGAGTGGCTTAAAATACTTTTTCCAGTTGTCAGCCCAATCAGACTCGTTAACGTTAATCATCTCTATCTCGTTATCGATTCCGACGGCAGAATATCTCTCACGAAGATAGGCTACAGCCTCAAGAGGATTCTCTTGAGGGTTAATGTAGATGTGGATATAAGCAACCTGACGGTCACGGGCAACCAAATCTTCATCGATAAGGTCAATATGAGCAATCTCCATCGACATTTGCTCAAGGTCGGTATAATCCTCAATATAGATACCATAAGGAACAACCATGTTAGCTATATCAGATGCTTTTTCGGTATCATCGCTATTAATGCGAATCTTAATTTCAGTCCAATCCATAATACTCCTAGATGCAGATTACTGCAAAAGCAATTAATTTATAATAACGGGGAAAGGCACGGTAATGCCATAAGCATACCGTGCCTTATTAAACACATTATAGCTAATAGCTATATAAACAGTGCTAATTAGTTGTTGCCAAAAATGGTCATAATATCATCAATGCCGTCTGGCTCATTGCCAGCTGAGAAAGAATCAAGAATAGCGCTGGCATCATTAGCATTGCGCTTGCCACCACCAAAACCGGTAGCAATAACGGTCATGCGAATAGCATCATCAAGGTTCTCATCAAGTGAAACACCCCAAATGATGTTTGCATCTTCATGAGCAGTCTGCTGAACGATGGTAGAAGCAATCTCAACCTCTTCAAGACCGATATCAACAGAACCGGTGATGTTGATGATAACACCCTTGGCACCCTTCATGTCGGTCTCAATCAGAGGACTGGTGATAGCTGCCTTTGCTGCAATCTCAGCCTTGTCGCGACCGGTAGCAAAGCCAACGCCCATGTGAGCGTAGCCACTATCTTTAACGATAGCAGTAACGTCGGCAAAGTCGAGGTT
>JAZRMJ010000157.1:0-7130 GCA_045647445.1 Acutalibacteraceae bacterium
TAATAACATTACTTTACCAGTTTAAAGCGTAAATGTCAATAGCGTTTGCCCAAAAAAGCGAAAAAATTAGGCTTTTTTGCGATTGCCTATTGACAAATTTGATTTAAAGTGTTAAAGTGTACAAAACGATTTAACGCTTTAAATGCCTAAAATAGAAAAAGGAGATGTATTTTATGCCAAACTTTATTCCTATGGCGGTTAACACTGCCACAGTTTGGATAGCCGTTCCCATGCTTATTTGCTTTTTCGCATTGATGCTCGGCGTCGGCTTCGCATGCAGAAAGCACAGCACCAACGTCGATAGCTTCGTGCTCGGAGGTCGCTCGGTCGGCCCGTGGCTTACTGCCTTCGCCTTCGGCACCTCATATTTCTCAGCCGTTATATTTGTAGGCTATGCAGGTCAGTTTGGCTGGAATTTTGGCGTTGCCTCAACCTGGATTGGTCTTGGCAACGCCTTTATCGGCTCATTGCTCGCATGGACAGTGCTTGGTCGTCGCACCAGAGTTATGACTCAGCACCTTGGCTCAAAGACCATGCCTGACTTTTTTGAAAAGAGATATGACTCAAAGACCCTCAAGGTGGTTGCGTCCTTTATCGTTTTCGTCTTTTTAATTCCCTACACTGCATCACTTTACAACGGTCTTTCATCCCTCTTTAACAACGTTTTCGCCATCGATTATTGGGTGGTCGTTGTTATAATGGCTGTGCTGACCGGCGTCTACGTTATCTTCGGTGGCTACATGGCAACTGCTATCAACGATTTTATTCAGGGCATAATTATGCTTATCGGTATTATCGCAGTTATCGTTGCCGTTATTATGGAGAACGGTGGCTTCAACCAGGCGCTTAAAACCATTACCGAGAATCACGGCGCAGAGTATACCTCAATGTTTGGCCCCAACCCCATATTCCTATTATTTGTTGTGCTTCTTACCTCGCTTGGCACTTGGGGTCTGCCTCAGATGGTCGGCAAATTCTATTCTATTAAGGATGAAGATGCCATCAAAAAGGGCACCATTATCTCAACAATCTTTGCCGTTATCGTAGCAGGTGGTTGCTACTTCCTCGGTGGCTTCGGTCGACTTTATGCCGATAAACTGCCCGAGAGCAAGATAATGTTTGACCAAATCATCCCCACCATGATTTCGGGTCTTGCGCCAGTTATCGTAGCGCTTATCATCGTGCTTGTTTTGGCAGCATCAATGTCAACCCTCTCATCGCTCGTTTTGACCTCGTCATCCACCCTGACTCTTGACGTTATCGTGCCCATGTCTAAAAAACAAATGAGCGAGAAAAAGAGCGTGTTTATCATGCGACTTTTCATCGTCTTTTTCATCACAGTATCGGCAGTTATCGCCATTCTTAAAGATACCATCTGGAGCAATTCAGTCTTTATCGCTCAAATGATGGGTGTATCCTGGGGCGCTCTTGCAGGAGCCTTCCTCGCACCCTTCCTCTACGGCCTCTATTGGAAAAAGACTACCAAAGCTGCAGTTGTAGTCAGCTTCGTGTTTGGCATCACCCTTGAGCTTATTCAGCTTTGCATCGGTGTCGGCTGGATATCGGTCGCAAACATCCCCGTAATCAACTTTGTCTTTACCAACTCTCTCTACTCAGGCGTATTCGCAATGGTCGGTGGATTAATCCTTGTGCCAATTGTAAGCCTTTTGACTCAAAAGACTCTGCCCGAGGGTATTGAACAAAAGTTTAGCTGCTACGAGGCTCAGGTTGTTACAAACAAAAAGGATTCACTCGGCTGAAATAAATAAAACAAATCATCGATTGCTAATCAATCGGTGATTTGTTTTTATCTGTTTATAATCTTTTCTCCGTCAAATATCATAACACCCTGACCCGTTCCAACCTTGCCACCATCTATAAGCTGCTTTTTAAATACACGCTGTAGCGAGGTCTTTTCGGGCAAATCCTGTGGAGCCTTTTGATGCTCGCTGCCAAACACTCTCCACGCATCATCAAATGAATCGGAGTCATGCCTTGTAACAAGGTCAAAATCATCCATAAAGCTGCGAATATTTGACCCGTCTGGCAAAATATCGCGATATTCAGGATAAAGCAGCCATGAATCGCAAACGCAAATGAGGGGCTTATCGCCAAGCTCAGCTTTAAATATCTCATAAGCCTTTCGATAGCTATCAAGCCGGCTCTTTGCATCAAATGGCTCACCACTTGATGGAATGTGAACGCTCTTAACAGCCTCACCTTTTTTGACGGTTATATCGCCAAAGGTGTAGTCTTTATCAAAATAATAATTGAGGTTTTCATATTCAAAACAGCCGAGCTTTATAATGTTGCCCCTATAAAAGATGGGATACCAAAATGCAACAAAATTACCCCAAACATCGTGAATGTTTTTGCATTCATAGGCTTTAAATTTAAGGTCAGAGAAGGTATCCCAAAAAAGATTATCCACCCCATATTTGTCATATAAAGGCTTAACCTTTTCGGATGCGCTCAGCAGTAGCACAAGCCAAACCGTGTATGGCGAAACCTCTGCCTTCTCAGCCATTGTGTCAATATACTCTCCGGTTTTTTCGATGTTAAAATCATTATCAAAAAAGAATTGGGTAGCCTCGCAAAAAGCCCCCTTATCTAAAAGGGAAGCGCAACGCAATACCTCGTCTTTTGCATCGATGGGGAATAGGGTTTTATCCAGAATCAGCTTCAAGAACTCCATATTCATGGCAATTTCTCCTTATCGGTTAAATTCAAAATCACAGAATTTAAGAAACTCCTTAGCCATCAGGGTCGAGCCAACCTGATTGGGGTGAATTCTATCCCACGCAATGTAGGATGAATGACGTATTTTGCAGTAATCCTCATACATTTTCTGAAAGTTAACAAAAACGCAATCATGCTTTTTAGCCAGCTTCTCAGCGATAGCAACGTATTCGTCTATGCGAGCGCGCATCATATCCTCTTTTAAAGGCTCAATGATGTAGGGCGAGAGAATAAATATGCCCTTAACCGAGCCCTTTACCTTTAGTATCATTGCCTCAACGTTGCGTTCATAATCCTCGGGGGTCACCTGACGGTCGACCATAGCAGGGCAGTCGAATTGACGCCAAACATCGTTAATGCCAATGCAGATAGAAACCCAGTCAGGCTTTAAATCAACCACGTCACGGTCAAATCTTGCGAGCAAATCAAGGCTTGTGTTGCCCGAAACACCCGAATTAGTTATTCTAAGCTTAACCTCGGGGTAACAGCCGGAAAGCAGGTTTTCAATTATGCGCACGTAACCGTGACCCAGGTTTTCAAACAAGCCTTCACCAACGGGGCTTTGACTGCCCATATCGGTTACCGAGTCACCTGCAAAAACAATTCTATCCATGTTTTCAAAAATCATTTTAAACCACCCTTTATATAAATTTTAATTATCTATTTTTTTTGCTCAAAAACTCAGCAGGAGTAATCCCCGTTTCGCTAATGAATGCCTTATAGAAGTGGCTGTAATCATAATAACCGAGCATAACTGCAATCTGATTTAACGATATACCACCCTCAGCAATCAAGGTTTTTGCATGCTCCATCTTGGTTGACCTGACGTATTCGCTAAGGCTCTTGCCCGTGTTTTTTTTAATCAGGTGGTTAAGATAATTTTTGTGATACGAAAATTCCTCCGACAATCTTGATGTTGAAAGATCTTTTTCGGGGTTAAGGCGAATATAAGATAAAATGTCTTCAACGCTGGCGTTTTTAGATTTATTCTGCTTTGCGCTTGATAAAATGGCAGAAATAATGGTCAAGATTGCACTGCTGGTGTGAAGCGCAAACAAGGGATTAGACCTATCGACCGAAACGAGTGTTTCAAACTGCTTAAAGCAATCAACATTTTTAAACACACCGCTTTTATTAATCAGTGGAGCATCTTCAAAATTAGGCAGAGGCAAACGGCGCCCCTCAGCGTAGTCACCTGCAAAAATGCAAGATAAAAGGTCAATATTATCTTCTACTCTGCCGGGGAAGAGGTCAAAAAAGGTGTTATACATCGAGAACCCACTGTCGCACAGCTCAAAGTTATAAACATCACCGGGTATAAGATAAACAACGTCACCCACGCCACAGTTATAAGCCTCGTTTTCGATGTGGATTTTAAAATTACCCTTAGTGACATAAAAAAGGCGATAAAGGTACTGGCTCTTTTTAGCCTCAATTCTTTTGTATCTGGGGTCGTTTAAGGTGTATTTAAACTTATCGACTTCATACATTCTCGGAGAAATCTCAATAATTTTCATTTTTATCAACTTCTTTGCTTCTTACATAATTGTTATTTGAAAATTACTATAGATTGTAGCATATAAATGTTATAATGTCAAAATTAAAATTGAATTTTACATTTCCAATCCCAACTCCCTGACAGTTTTTTGCACCTGAAAATATGCTCCTTGTTCTTAATAGGTTTTAATAATCTGCACCGTTTCATCTAAAATCTCATCCCACTCCTTTTCTTCGTTCCGAGAAAACGGGGTTTCTCTTGTTTCAAAATCAAAAATTTTTTCGCATTCCCAATCTTCATCTTCTAGATCAAAACGTTGAGTTCTAATTAATTCAATCGACCAATTATTATCTTCATCTTCATATAAATTAAAATTAAGTGCAATGACATCATTGGTATTTTCTGTGTCAAAATATTATTTAACCATTTTTCATCGTATACATTTTGGTTTCTCCATAAGATTTTTGATTTGCTTTTTTCTACTATCCTTAGTAAACCGTCACATATGCGGGGGATCATTGTTTGGCTGTTACGAACTATTTAGATGCCACTTATATTTTGTCAACGTTTTCTCTGATAACGGCAAGTTTTTTTCTGACTTCTGTCATAAGCGATTTAAATAAATATTGATTTGAGTCTAATCCAACCGTTTTCCAAACACCGTATTTTTGCTTGTTCTTCGATAAGTCGGCATTGGTTGCAGTACCAATCAAAAACTTCTCTTGCTTTAATGTTTGCTTCTTCCTGTGTCATTAAACCACCGTCCTTAATTTATTATAACAAACAAAACATAATGCAAACAAGCTATATTAGCATTTCATTCAAATCCACATTGACCGAAATTTTAATGATATTCCGACTTTGTCGGAGTGATATATTTTGCTAACACAAAATGTGATATTTCTGCTTCGCAGAAATGATATTATATTCGCCTCTTAACTGCCCGAAGGGCAATATCGCTCGGCGTTAGCCGAATATCACTGCGTAGCAATATAACTCGCCGAAGGCGAATATAACTGAAAAAGACGATTGCTTTCGCAATCGTCTTTTTCTGGTGGGAGAAGATGGATTCGAACCATCGAAGTCAGAGACAACAGATTTACAGTCTGCCCCCTTTGGCCACTCGGGAATTCTCCCATATAAAATTGTTGATGCCGAATCGGTCACCGCTGCATGATTCGTGGAGCTGGTGGACGGACTCGAACCCCCGACCTGCTGATTACAAATCAGCTGCTCTACCAACTGAGCTACACCAGCATGTCACACAACGCAGATTATATTAACATAATAGAGGGTGTTTGTCAAGACCAAAATCAAAAAATGTCAAATAAATTTTAAAAAGGTGGAGTGAGCTTTTAAACTCACTCCACTAATCGGTTTAACCTCGACCTATTTCTTTGCCTGATAGTAGAATATCAATGCAATTATAAAGGTCGTTAACTTCAGCTATAGCTATCAAAGCGTTACCCTTGCCGTTAAGAGTGTAGCGATAGCGACGGGTTGAATGCTTATAAAGTCTAATCACGGTGTCTTTGCGAGATGAATCGGTGTAAGAGATAGTTATAGTCATATAAGCGTCTCCCTCAGGCACAGGGCTATCTACAGTAGCCTCAGGTGCAAGACCCAATATTCTGGCGTAGTAGAAGTTGAGCTGTCTAGAAGCGATTTCAACGCCTGCTTTAGCCTGATCGCACTTGATGGTGTACTCATCGGGCTTATCCTTATCCTTTCTGATAAGCTCAAACAAAACGTCGTGTTTATCGGTTTTAACACCGATAGATTTTACGCTTGTTATACGCTCAAGGAATAGCGATTCATAAAATACGTCTGTTTCGGTGTATGTTATAAACTCGTGACCGGCACCCATAACCTTATAAATAATGTCGGAGCCCTCTCTAATGCAAGGATGATAGCCGTGTTTGTCAGCAGGCCCAAATGACAGCTTAACTCGGTATGTGCCGACTACTATTTCTATAGTTGAATAGGGATCTTTAAGCCCATATTTTTCGAGGTCTGCATTGGTGTAGCCAAGCTCAAAAGCACCGTCGTTAGTCAAACCTGACAAAGCTATGCTCATTAATTTAGTGATGTTCTCTTCGTTACCTGCTCTAAAGTAGGGCTCGGTTACAACAAACGAGAGCACGCCCATATCGTCTTCGGCTGATTCGATTCTGACAGTGTTTTTTCTGCAGCTACCACCGAGCACAACCCTGTCAATAAGCACAAGGTCAGCACCATCATAGTAGTCCTTAGTGCCCTCGGTTTTAGTGATGTAATCGTTAACCGAGTTAGCAATCATATCATAAAAATGGCTGTCAAAGTAAGATAACTGACTTTCAGTTACAACATAGATGTTGTCATCACCCGAAACGGTAACGTAGCGACCTGCCTGGTCCGGGGATTTATTGCCAACAATAACAGTCAAATCGGTTTTTTCACCTGAAGCAGTGATAGCAGCCCACGGCTTATCAAAACCATATTTGTTGCCTGACTCCTCTTTGCTTTGTGAAGAGCTTTCGCTTGAATAGTCGAGCTTTGAAATATCCAAATCACCAGCGCCCAAAATGTCGGCGGGCTTTGAATACTTCTTCGAAGACTTCATAAAAAGCAACGATTTAACAAGATATCGAGTGCCTGTCAGCTCATATTTTTCATACCCCTTAACCTGCCATTCATAGGTAGGCTCAGAAGAGGAGGATGAGGCATTGCTGTCAGACTTAACCTCTTGCTTAGTCATAGTGTAACCGTCAGGGTGTTTTTGGTTATAAACCTTGATGGTGTCAAAGACACTTTCTTTAAAGTTTGTCAGAGTGTAGTTGGGGGTTGAAACAGTGGATGATACGCTATTATCCTCTTTAGGCTTGGGCATAAACACGCCAACGAGCAGCACAGC
>JAZRMJ010000158.1:0-1397 GCA_045647445.1 Acutalibacteraceae bacterium
TGGCTGCCTCTGTAAACGTCAAATAGTTCAATGCTTTCGAGTATGTCACCAACACCGGTTGAGATTGCTTTGCGAAGTGAATCAACGGGCAGGGCTTCGTCACAAAGCATAGAAAGGTCTCTTGTTACTGACGGATACTTGGGTAGCTGATGATAAGTTTTTTCTTCAGCAACCGATTCATAAAGAACATTTAAATAGATGTGAGCGACGTAGACTTTATCAGATATACCGTAATTTTCAGAAACGGTGGGATGAACTTCACCGATAGTGCCTAATACCTTGTCGCATACGGTTATAGTAGCAGTGCGACCCGGATGGTATGAGAATTCGTTGATGGTTGCGGTGTAATCGGTTTCTTTAATGTTAAGAACCTTAAAGAGCATCTCAAGTGTGCCCTTAAGTTCAAAGAAATCCATCTTATTTCCATATGCACCGACAATCAAAGCCTTTTGCTCAATCGGTAACACCTCAACACCCTGGTTGATGTATTCAGTAGCAATTTCAAACATACGAGCCGATTGATTGCGACGGTTGTAGTTAAGAGCTAAACACTCCATCATAGAGGGTAGAGCAGTGGTGCGCATAACTGAAGTGTCTTCACCGAGAGGGTTAATGATTTTAACAGAATCACGAAGCTTAGAATTGGCAGGTGCACCAATCAAATCGTATTCCTTCGGGCTCATGAATGAGTAGGTGTTGATTTGAGAGAAACCTGCAGCAAGCATAACGTCGTTAATGGTGCGAACAAATTTCTGCTCGTTAGTAACCTTACCGTTTGCTTTGCCCTTAATAGAGGTTTCAGGGATGTTGTTGTAGCCCCAAATTCTTGCGATTTCTTCGGCAATGTCTGCCTTATGCTCGATATCTATTCTGTAGTAAGGAGCAGTAATGTCGTTGCCGTTAACCTCAAAGCCGAGGCGAACGAGAATATCCTTCATTTCTGCTTCAGGGATATCGGTGCCGAGGAAGTTGTTTGTCCAATCAGCGTCGAGAGTGATGGTAATAGGCTTATCATCAAAATTCTTTATGTCGATGTAACCGGTTACAACCTCACCTGCGCCAAGCATGGTTACAAGCTCACAAGCACGGTCAAGCGCTGCCTCGCAAAGTTGAGCAGGAAGACCCTTCTCAAATCTTGATGATGAGTCGGTGCGCATGCCAAGTGCTTTTGCAGTAGTTCTGACAGAAGCACCGTTAAAGCAGGCAGACTCAAAAATAACGGTGTTGGTATCATCAAAAATTCCTGAGAATTCGCCACCCATAACGCCTGCAACAGCAACAGGCTTGTTAGCGTCTGCAATGCAAAGGAAGTTTGAGTTGAGCTCACGCTCTGCGCCATCAAGGGTGGTGATCTTTTCACCATCGGCAGCGCGACGAACGTGGATTTCGCCACCATC
>JAZRMJ010000159.1:0-27952 GCA_045647445.1 Acutalibacteraceae bacterium
GTAAATTCTGCCGACTCGCTAAAGCTACTCAACGTTGCCTTCACAGGCGTTGACCACGTTGGTCTTGATGCCTGCAAAGAGAGGGGTGTTACCGTTTGCAATGCCGCTAACTACTCTAATCAGACGGTTGCCGAGCTTGTAATCGGCATGACTATATCTCTTTTGCGCCACATTAAGGTGGGCGATATCGCTGTTAGAAGCGGTCAGACCTCAGCCGGCCTTTGCGGTCGAGAAATTGCAGGCAGAACGGTCGGTATTATAGGCACGGGTAGAATCGGTGCCATCGTTGCAAAGCTGTTTTGCGCTTTCGGTGCTAAGGTTATAGCCTATGACCCCATCCAAAACCCCACTGTTGAAGCTATGGGTGTTGAATATAAAACATTGCAAGAGGTTGCAAAGCAAAGCGATATTATAACTCTGCACACTCCAAACAACAAAAACACCAAGGGCCTTATCAGCAAAGAGATTATCGCTATGATGAAGCCTACTGCTATTTTTATCAACTGCGCAAGAGGGCCTATCGTTGACAACAGCGCACTTGCTGACGCTCTTAACGAGGGTTTGATTGCAGGTGCTGCCATTGACGTTTTTGATATGGAGCCACCCATCCCCTCCGATTATCCCCTTGTGAGCGCTAAAAACACCCTTTTGACCCCTCACGTTGCATTTTTATCTGAAGAGTCGATGATTCGCAGAGCCCACATTGCTTTTAATAACGTTAGCGCATTTATCTCGGGCAATCCCGAAAACGTTTGCGACATCTGATAGGGGGTGAGGATATGAGTGAGTATATCGTTCATGTTGCTATAATGCAGGATTGCTTTAACATCATGCTAAAAAGCGACCTCTTTTGCGATGAGTTCAAAAAGATAATTGTCGACCACAGAGATTTCGGTGAGTCTGCAAGCACCACCATGAGTGGAGACAGCTACACATGGAAAATTATGGATGACTTGCGCTCGAGATGGGATAGTCGCTCTGAGAGTGACAATCTTGAAGCCAAGCTCGCCTTTGTGCTGGGCTGGGTTAGTCACAGAGCTGCTGACCGACAGATGAAGCCTGTTTTTCGCATTTTTAAGGAAGAACCGAATTTTGCCATTAACGGCAACGAATGCACCCTCTATGACGAGGCAAAAATCTACACTGAATATTATATGAACCGTGAAAAAGACCCATATAAAAACACTATGGAGCTACTGCTAAACGATAGCAATAGTTATCCTCTTGATATTGATAATATGAAGGGTGCTTTTAACGGCATGCTCAAGATGGCATTTATGAGAATGCACACTATGAAGCCGAGTCTCACATATGAGGTTAGCGAAATTGAGGGCTGGATAGATAATCTTCACACCCTGCTTCAAAAGTTCAAAATCAACATGGAGCATGAGGCCGAGATTATCGCCAACCCCGACCCCGAAAAATACAAAAAATATATTGTTGATACCAACTTTTTTAACGACAGCGACCCCCTGATTGTGGTAGCAAAAAAGCTTAGATTCGGCATTGAGCCTAACGAGGGCGAGATTGATTTTGCTATAAAAAGCACCCCCGATTCTGACTACGCTACTGCTTTGCACACGGCATTAAAATATACTATCGCTTGTCACGATTTTCTTTATGATAAATCCATACCTGTTAAAGCTCTGTGCGAAAAGCTCGATATTAACAAGGTGGGCAGAGACGGTATTTGGGTCTGATAAAAGGATTTTAATATGATATCACAAAAAGACAGAGAAAGACTGCGCTATCTTGCGCAAAGACAACTTGAGTTTGCAAACAGCAGAGAGAATGACGTTATTCTCAAAAAGTGGCATAGCCTTGCAGAGGGCAAACGAGAGACGCCCACTGTGAGACTGCTCTTTTCAAACTTCACCGATGAGGTTATCACCCCTCGCATGAGGTGTGAGGGTGATGAGGCTCGCGCTCTCGAATGGCAATTGCTCGCTACCCTTGTAGGTCGTGAGCTATTCTGTGACGATACACCCATATCCCCCACCCTCGATTTAAGCTGGAACACCTGGGCAAATCCTTTTGGAGCACAGCCTAAAATCACCTATTCAGACAGTGGCTCAAAGGGTTTTCATATTGAGCCCCTATTTGATGACCTTGATGAGGGCTTACCTCTGCTTCGGGGTGGCGATTTCGGTGTTGACAGAGAAAAGACAAAAAAACGCTTAGAGTTTGCAAACGAGGTTATCGGTGATATTTTGAAGGTGAGACTCGTTCAGCCGAGCCTTACGGGTGCTATCACTAATCCACTGGTGCATTTAATGAGCATGGAGAGCTATTATCTTTCTATGTATGATACACCCGAGACCTTGCACGAGGTTATGGATATGGCGACCTCGGTTTATGAGAGATACTACGATTTTCTTGAAAACGAGGGGCTATTATCTGCCACCTACGATTTTTGTCCTGTTGCTCAGGAGAGCTTTGCTTTTAACAGCGAATTGCCGACCGACAACGTTACAAAGACCAATCAATGCTGGGGATTTTTAGAATCGCAAGAAACTACTGCCGTATCCTCTGCTACCTTCGGTGAATTCGTTTATCCCTATCAGGATAGGCTGGTAAAACGCTTTGGATTGCTGTCATACGGTTGCTGTGAGCGAGTTGACGCTCTGTGGGAGGATTATCTTTCAAAATGGAGCAACCTGCGCAAGCTCTCTGTTTCGCCCTTTAACAATGAGATGCAAGTGGGAGAATACCTGCGTGGCAGCAAGGTGGTTTATTACTCAAAGCCTCGAGCCGAGTTTGTAACTGCAAGAGGGCCACTCGATGAGGATGCTCTGCGCAAGTATTTTAAGGGTGTTTGTGAGGCTGCCGGTGGCTGTCTGTTTGAGATGGCTCAGCGTGAGGTCGGTACCATCTATGGCGATTTTGAGCGAGGCAAAAGATACGTTGAAATCGCAAAGCAATGCATTGAAGAATATTGGAAACCTTAAAACAAAAAGACCGTCTGTGATTGCACCACAGACGGTCTTAATTTTTCATTCGCCCTTTAGCTGCTCGAGGGCATCAATTATTCTTTTAGGTATGGGCACACCGAGCACAGCTATATTCTCGACAATGCTCACCCCCTCGTTGGCGATATAAAAGTAGGCTACAAGGGTGCGAAAGATCCATTCGGGGTTCCCGACAAGTCGGTCAAGAAGCACTGCGAGAATGAGCATTAAAACTATAAACAGCTTTTTAGCAAGTCCTTTAAAACCAACCTCGCTCGAGAGCTTCTTGTTTATTACAGCTATTATGACCCCTGTCAAATAATCGATAGCCATAAAAGAGCATAGCACCAGCAAGGCTACATCCCATCCACCGAGCAGATAGGTTGCTGCCGTGCAAACGACGGTGAAAATGGTGTTTATCATAAATTTCATTTGGGCAGTGACCTCCATTTATTCCAGCAGTTTACTCCCCACTCGCCGTCTATTTCGAGGTCGTTTGACGCCTGCCATTTCTTTATGGCAGACACCGTTTTTTTGCCACACAGCCCGTCAACCGTCACACCGACTGCCTGCTGAACGAGGCGGGTGAGGCTTTTATGCTTATAAAAAAGGCGCTTTTTAACTATCGCCTTTTTTGCGACCGACTCCGTTTCATCGCCCCACACTCCGTCTGCTCCGAATTTTGGCAGCTTAAAGCCGTCTTCGATAGCAGAGCTTTGAAAAGAGAGCACCCGAGCTGTTTCGCTCTGTGCGCCCTTTAGTCTCTCAAGGGGAAAGTTTTTGCCGGGGCATAAGGTGTTTCTGAGCTCTTTATGGCCGACCACCCTTTTGATATTATATTTATCTTTTAGGTGGGCTATCAGCTCAAGACCTGCGTTTAACTGCTCCTTAGGCATTGTTTCTCTTTCAAAATGGCCCTCAAAGCAGATGCCGATTGAGGTAGCATTGTTGCAGGTGGTGTGGGCGCCGATTCTATCCTCTGCTCTGCCTCGCCACACGGTTCCATCCTTGCGCACAAAAAAGTGGTAGCCGATACCCGACCAGCCGTTATCCTTATGCCAGCGATGAACATCCTCAACCGAGCAACGGGTTGCAGCTGCATGATGGAGCACTATTGTGTCGGTTTTTGCCCTCTTAGAGGTGATGCCGAATATTAATCCGGCAGTTTTTATCACCATTTAGCTCACCTCCGTTTTTTCGAGAAAGATTCTTGCAGCATTTCGCATTTGAGCGAGGGTGGTAGCAGTTGACATTGACTCAATCATCTCGGTCAATGCATTAGGATTAGGTCTGTCGAGGTCTTTTAATTCCTCGTCGGTCATATCACGATAGACGCCGTTATCATAAACTCTTGCCATTAAACTAACCTCCAAAACTCAAACTTTGTGCCCTTCGGGATGGGTTTTTCGGCTGTGCCGTAAAAATTAACGTAGCGCACCTTGTCATTCGCCTGACTGTTTATATCGCCTGCCGCAGAGTGATAAACTCTCGTGCAAGGTGCAAGGTCAATACTCCACAGATCGGCTTTTTTGGTAATCTCAAAAACGCACATGGTGGGCGACAGCTTCATAAGCGCCCAGTTGGCAGCATAGGCTCCGACCTCTCGGCTACCGGGGAAGGTTGCTCTGATTCTCAGCCTATCATCGGGCAGAGTAACATTCACATCACCAATATCGGTTGTGGTGGGGATGGTTACCTTGACCCTCACGCCCTTTGAGGTGTCGCCAAAGTTTTCGACCTTGTGGGAGGATAGGCTGACTGCCTCCTCAAGCACTATCTCTTGCATAAACTCCCATCTTGCGACTGCGCTCTCGGCTCTTTGGGCAGACTCGGTTGCAGAGCTGATAATCTGCTCACCGTTTGAGATAATCTGATTATAAAGCTCGTTTGAGCGACCTGCTGCTTCACTCGATGTTTCAGCCGCTGACACTGCCACCTGCATAGCACCAACAAGGTTTCTCGAATAGCGATTTAGCTCCTCGGTGCCGATAAGCTCGCCCATAATCGAGCGAGAGAATTTGACCGAGGTGGGCTTTGCATAAAGCTTTGCCGTCATGTTATTGTTTTCATCGAGCGCTACAACCGAAAGCTGGAGCTGAGCCTTAGTGCCTGGGATTGTGACTGCTTCGGGCAAATCAATGCTGAGAGTGAGCTTGTCGCCCACCTGCTCAGGTTCAAGACAATAGATGCTCATGACCCCCTCACCGTTGATGGCTTCAAGCATATACTGAACTCTGCCCTCGAGCTTTGCTACAGCTGACATGAACTGCTCATCAAGCTCGTAGGTTATGCGAGTTGCTTTGTATTCACACTGAAAGCCTGCATCCTGATCGGTTGAGGGAGTGATTTTATCGATAGATACGATATATTTTATATCTCTCATGTTTTTTCTCCTTCATAAACCTTACCATCTAGGTATCAATTCGTAATGCATTAGCAATGCTCTCATATAAAGCGCACCATAATGAGAAACAGCACCACTCTTTTCTTTTTGGTCAACGTAATCAATCATCAGCTCTGCAGGCACCTTCATGTAGCTACCCAGCTGATCCTTGATAACATCTTCATACAATTTGCGAATATAGTCGCCATCCTTTGTGGTCAAGTAGCCGTTGGCTACAAGCTGAGGTATCAGCTTGGCTCCACCATATTCGGAAATTTTGTATTGGCTAAAGGCTTTCTCAAAAACTCTGTAGGGGTCAAAATCGACCTTGGTTTTAAGGGATTTTTCATATTCATCAAAGCCTAAGAGCACGTCGCGAAGTCGCTTCTGCTCCTTGTTGATTTTATCGTAGAAGCCTTGTGGGAGCTGGTCGTCTTCTATGCCGAATTTGCTGATAAGAAACTTCATATCGTTCTTAGTCAGGCAGTAATCGATAATGTATTTTTGCGCAAAGGCAGCTAGAGCGCTCTCATTAATGCCTCGCTCCTCCTGACTATACATAACCGAGGTAAGGCTTTTTAAGTTGCGACTATAGATATCCTCATAGTTGGCAGTGCCTTCGGCTACCGTGCCAAAATAATTGTCAGAGCTGTTATTATTTGAGCTTGAACTTTGGGTTTTATTTGAGCTTGAGTTTGAACTCGAGCCTGACCCGTTATTGCTGCTGTTATTGGCTTTGGTGTAGTTTTGATATTCCTTAGAAGCATCGCTGTAAGCATCCTCATAGCGCTCCTCAGACGACTTTGTGAGCTGCTCATCCAATTGGGAGCTGTAATCATCAAGCCTTGCTTTATTCTGGGCGAGGCCACTTTTTAGCGACTGCTCAATGCTGTCAATGGCCATCTGCTCTGCTACTCGGGTGCGGCTATCGGCATTACCCCTTGTGAGGGCGATTGCCGTTTGCTGAGTGCGATTAAGCCCCGAATTTGTAAGACCGAGATTTGCCATCGACTCGGCTACCCTGCGCTCTGAGACGTATTGATTGACGGCGTTTTCATCATAAAGCTCACGATAGGTCGAGGCTACATCTTTCTTTTGAGTCTGAGCGTTATGCTTTAGGGCTGTATCCTGCAAAGCTATCTGCTCAGCCATGGCTTCTTTGCGCTTTGCATTGCTATCTGCCTGCTCCTTATTAAGAAGCTGAGCCTTTTTAAGCTTAGACTCCAGTAATTCTTTATAGGTCATTTTAAATCACCTGTTTCTTTATAAGTTATGGTCATGCTCTCGACCGATATCGCTGAGTCAGCGCTGATTTTGACCCCAAAATCGGGCACACCTCGTGCATCGGGATAGAGGGTCTCATATTGCACACTGCGATTTGCGCTATCAGCCTGCTCGCTGATAACAATGGTCGAAAGCTCCTCTGCTTCGCTCGATACAACTGAGCTGACGGTAACGGTTGCATCGGCCTTACCCAAAGCGAGGCTAACCTTATCCACCCTCTTGAGTCTATCGGGTGCACCAAAGTTAAAAAGCTTTGTTGTGAAAGAGCCCTTGATGGGGTGTGATTTGTTACCGTCGAAATCTAAAAGCTCGATACGGCTTTTGTTAAAGCTAAGCTCATAAAGGCTTTGGTCGCTGACAATAATCAATCGGTCACCACTAACAAGCGCCGTATCAACGCCATTTATAAACTCGGGCAGAGTCCACACATACCAAACAGAGCCGATGCTTGAGCGTGACGAGGTTGAAGATGACCCTACCATTTGATTGGCATAGTCAAGCAGATAAACCTTGTTGCCGATAAAAAGGCAATATCGTCCGTCAAGGTCAGCGCTCTTTGCCTTTTTAAGCTCCGATGATGAATGAGCCTTCAAAAGCGGCTCGATAGCGTAGGATAGCTCTCTAACATTGCGCTCGTTATATTGCCCGTAATTGACGAGGGTATAGACCTTGCCCTCTGAGGTCAGCCAGACAAGTCGGTTTGAGCAAAGCGAGATTGTATCGGGGCAATCACAGCCGATAGTTGAATGAACGGGCGTCAGGGGGAATGTGACTCCGAGGGTGGTCACATCGACTGCTGAGCCATTCATTATCTGCTCGGCAGAGGCAGATTGCGTTTGCACATATTCAGACATGGTGATGGCGTTTTGCTGAAATATAATCAGCATATCGTCTTGCTGGGCAAGGGCTGTTATGGGTGAGCCATCGCCAACGTAGGCATAATTATTTTCAGAAAAATAAGAGGGCTTTTTAAGGTCTGACCAATGTATAGCTCCCGACTCATCGGGGTTGCCTGCCACAAAAAGTCGGGTGCCGCCACCCATTCCACCTCGGCTGCCACCAAACCAGATGGAGCTCTGCATGCCGAGAATTGTTTTACTTGTATTTGAAGCGAGGTTGCTGCTAATGGTTATGCGCATATTTGAAGAGGAGTTTTTATAGGCCCCAACCGATACCGGTGCAACGGTAAAATAGTAACCCGTTTCGCCCCCTTTTTGGGCTAAAAACATAACGCAGTTATCTCGCGCGTTATACATTATCTTTTGCTTATAGGTCACTGTTTTTTGGGTGCTTTTATCAACGTATGAGGCGTTGTAACCATTGCTTGACTGGTAGCGCTCAAGCGCCTCATCTGAAGTATCAAGCTCGTTTGGCAGTGTCAAAACATGGGTTATTTCGCCAAAGCGTGGGTCGTTTAGCTCGATCGTTATAGTCTCCCCTCCCTTGGGGGCTTTGGGCAAATGCCAGCATTTGTTGCCGTTTGCAGTTGCGAGCATTATGTAGCTGTCGGTCAAAAGATTGTAGCCCTCAAGGTAATCACCATTAACCGAATAGGTCAGAGGGTCATTATTGCCAACGCTGTTGATAATAACTGTCGGAATATAAACGGCTGTGCTTATCAGCTCTAAAGCGCCGTTGTTATGCTTAACGCCGATCGAATAAAGCTCATTATCACTCTGCTTAACAAAGCTTATATGGCCATTTTGACCGTTGCCATTTGCTACCACCATTGCGTGGGTGTGGCTAAAGACCCCATTAAACTGATTTTGCGTGACCGTTATTTCATCATCCTCAGTGCTTACATATGTCACCTTGCCCTCTTTATTGATAAGCAGAGCGCCGTTTGAGGTTTTAACAATTTTATCGGCTTTGTCAACAGGCTGAGCCTTTTTAAAGCAGATGCCGGGTCGGGTGCGAAGCCTACCCATGCTAAAAAACATATTGTCGCATTCTGTAAGCTGATGGTCGCCTATATAAGAGGGGTTATCCCTTGCGTTAACACCACCCGAAAGCTGTGGCACACTCACATGGCGCGTAAGCCTTGGCATTATTGATGGATAGCGCATTAATCCTCACCCCTCGGCAACAAATCTACTCGCTCGGTGGTGGTAGAGAGCAATCGCCTTTTTTGATTAAAAATGGACGAATAAAGCTGCATGCCCTCGCCATCACCCCTATAAAGCGCAAGGTGCATTGCTACTCCGTAAACGGCGATATTATCGAGCATATCATTGGATAGAGATAGGCTCTCACTCAGCGAATTAATAGGTTTATAATTGACCTTCGTGAGCATCGAGAGGTCGGCGCAAACCTGATTTATATATCTGATGCCCACCTTGAGCAGGTCGTCGTTGGACTTAAAGCCTAAAATAAGGGTAGCATTATCTAAAAGTGCTTTGCCTGTCATAGCGCGCCACCTCCATCTACAATGGCTTTGTCGAGAATTTGTTGCCTCTGCTCAGGGTCTAATGAGTCGAGCTTTAGCCTCGTTTCGGGTGACAGACTCTCTATCACTCGGTTAATATCAAACGCATCTTTAGGCTCAAACTCGGGCTCAGGCTGATTCTGCTCTCCCTCTTCGATAGAGGCTGTATCACGCAAATCATCCATAAGGCCGCTCACATCGGGCACGATGCCCTTAGGCAGCCGCTCCAGATACTGCATAATGCTTATAACCTTGCGATCAAAGAGGTTATCAAGTATCTGAATTGATTGAGCCTCGCTCCATAGGGTCGATGCTCCAACATCCACCTTGACCGACAGTAAGCTATCGGCATAATCCTTGCCGTTAAAGGGCATATACCATGTGCCCTGACGGTCGACAATTTTTAAACTGCGCTCGCCATACATGTTAATAAAAAAGGATGCCCACACCCTCACGGTATCTTCGATAAACTGATAGAATCGATTTTTGAAGGTCTGCATTGGCATGGTTGCCGCCTCACGCACGGCAATTATTGCCGAGGTGTTGTTGGGTGAGATATCACCGAGGGCTGCATCGTTAGCACCCGATTGAGTGAGGGTGTTGCCGATAATGCTCTGAGCCATATTGTCAAACTGGGCGTAAAACGCAGGGGGTGTAACATATTGCAAGGCACCCGTTACCCCGTTGCCGTTTAGGCTGACGGCATTGATTATCTGCCCAGGGTCGTTGGATATATCCTGTGGAATGGCATCGGCATCCTTAATGAGAATGGGCATGCCGTTAATCATAACTGCCCACACGGCGGCAGTAAGCATGCGATTGATGGCTATCTGGTTTGGAATGAGCCAGGTGACCTCGCTCTCGCCATAAAAGCAGTTGGTGCGAGTCTGCCAGCAAAAGGCCGAAAAGGGATAGGTATCAATCAGGCAATCCCACTCATCACGCACAATGGCGTTTTTAGTGGTTCTGATAGCCTTAACGTGAATTCTGCCACCCTCTTTGACCTTATAAAATTTGGTCAACACGGTGCATTTTTTATCGTTTTCGAGCCCCTTCTCGCCATAATCACCTGCTGTGCTGCCCGTATCGTCATCGGGTTTGAGCGACTCAATCTCATCTGACGGACGGGAGTTTTCCTCCATCTCGGCCTTTACCTTATCGAGGCTGACTCTCTGCTCAACGATAACATAGGGCTGTCGCTGAAGGTCTCGCTCACTAACGTCGCCAACATAAAAGTTTTCAACATCGATGACCTCGCATTGAATGTCGCCTCTGAGGGGCTTAGTGTGGCCTATATCGGCAAAAAGGCCTGTAGCTACCTCACTATCCCAATAAGTGTATAGCACGGTTGTGCCCGTAATATAAGCCTTTCTGAGGGCATAATCCTTGACCTCGTTAAAGCGAATTCGCTCCATGGTCGATTGGCAGTAGTCACCAAGCGCGCTCATAACGATTTCGGTCTTTTGAGTATCGCTCATGCTCTCAAAGGGGTCGACCCCTTCGTTTAGCATAGAGGGCATCGATCTTTTAAGCTCGGCAGTAGACTGCTTATCGCTAAAGCTCGGCACGCCCTCTGCAGTGAAGGTGACCGAAACGGGTGACGCTACGATAATCGACTGCTTATAATCGCCTATGCGCTTAATTACGTTATGCCTGACCAAAGGTCGGTCGGCTCCACATTGAGCGCCATGCCACTGGTCACCGACGTAAAAACGCTCGTTGCGTTTTGATTGCTCATATAGACCCTTTTCGCCCATCGAGGATTTGTAGCTGACACCTGCTTCAAACTGCTTCCAAATAAGCTGAGGTGTGTTATTTTGATTATTCATTTTTACCTCCATATGACCACTCCGGCACCCTGCAGCGCAAGGCACCGGAGCGGTGTATCATTTAACCGATACCGTTTTTTAGGTATAAGAATAAGCAAAGACGGTATCGAGCGCTGACTTTTTGACTAAGAAGTCATATACAAATCTAAAGTCAAGCTTATAGGCATCCAGATCAATATTTTGATCGGGAGTCCAGAAGCGAAGCTTTTGAGTTTTCATAACTCGGTTGACTATCTTGCGAGGAAGTACAAGGCAGCCGATATTAACAGCCGAGTCATCTGTCTCAAAGCCAAATGATGTGCTACCATCGTTAAAGATATATTTTGACTTCATGCGAGCAGTGGGAACTCTGACTATAGGGCAATCGTTGAGCATCTTAACCTTGGTGTTGATCTCACCCTTTGCAAAGTCAGAAATATCGAGTCGACGCACAAGCTCGGTTGTGTTCATCAAATCGGCATAAAAAGCGGGGTTAACGAAGGCAATGAGGTCTTCATCCTCGCTATAGGCTTCGCTGACGGCATTGATTGCATCGGTCAAAATGCCTGCAGACTTGTTGGCAAAATCGGTGTCGCTGCCGATAAGCTGTGAACGGGTTGACGCAATCGAATAGAGCTTGCTGAGTGCATAGGCATCAACCTCGGGCACGACCTGGGTGCGCACGAATTCGCCTGCCTGACCTGAAAGACGAGTGGGCAGATTATCAATGCCTGCCTCGTCGGCATCAAGTCGGTCGATTGTGAAGGTGGTGCCACGCTCCATTGCAAGGGTGTAGGATGACTGGTTAATCTTAACTGCACCCTTGGGGAAGCCGCTCTCACGGTCGTAGTCGCCAAGGCCATCCATCTCGACGTCGTCAACGAGCACGGTCTTTGTGCCTGTGAATTTTGCAACCATGCCGCCATCACCGAAAAATCCGGTAGCAGCCTTAGCTACAATCATTTTATCAAGCTCAGAATCGAGCTTAGAGTGAAAAACAAAACTGTTTGCCATAAATTAAAATTCTCCTTAATTTTTAATAATTACCCCACAGCGCCTTATAAACCGACGCCATTTCGGGGCTTGTGCCACTTGATGGGTCACTTTTAAAAGAGGATGCTGAGGCTGATGCCGACGCCCTCTCTGTGCCATAAGCGGCGTTGATTTTTGCCTGCTCTCGGCAAAGGTGCAAAGCGTAGGCATATTTAAGGGGAATGCTTTGCTCTGCTGCTAAGCGCTTAACAGAGTCGGGCAATTGAGAAAACTGAGCTACATCGCTAAATTCACCTTGAAGTTCTATAAACTCCTCGGCAAGTCGCTGGTTAAGCTCATTTTTATCAGCCTGATTAGGCCGATAAAGCTCATCCCCCTGCTCCCCTTTTAGCTTTGCTATGCGCTCCTTTGCAACCGAAATTGCAAGCTCGGGGTCGCTGATTTTTGACGCTGTGTCGCTGAATATTTCTTGCTCCTTTTTAGCAATAAGCGAGCCGATAACCTCTTTAATGCTCTTTTGACCACTAAGGCTTGCTAAGTAGCGAAGCGAGTCAATATGAGGTTTTGAGAAAAGGCCGAGCTGAACTAGGCTCTCGGCTTCATCTCTATCAAGGCTTCGTGGTTCATGATTAAACAGCGTGGTCAAAAAAGGCTCGCTCTGTGCAGCCTCACTTTGGTCAGGCATGGCGCCCTGACTAACATCGGCTAACGAGCCCTTTGCCTCTGCGCTATCGACAATGGCAATATCGGTTGCGACAGAGCTTTGTTCATTTTGGTTCATAAATTATCTCCTTTCCCATGGCGAGGGATATATATTAAAAGCCTTTAGGCTTATTGGCTTTTTGATGCCCTTTCAGCAGGGCTCATTTGGTCGTCGCCGTTATAGCTCCAAAAATTCTCCAGCTCATATTGTCTGATACGAGCCATGCGTGAGGCTCGCTCATCAACAACGGGCTTTGTGGGTGTAGGCTTTTTATTTGCACCAAAGCAAACTATAACTGCACACACCGAGGTTATTAGCGAAATTATTGCTAAGATAATCAGATATATCACGTCCATCCCCCTTTAAAATCATCTGTTGTGACCAGGCTTTGATTTGACCGTTTGCGAGGGGGTGCCTCCCCCTTAAACAGCCTTATATCCTGCATGGCATACCTCATTGCATCCATCAGGTGGTTATCGCTATCTTGTGGATGCCCCGTCGCCCTACCCGACTTGTCGGTCTGCCATGAATAAGCCGAAAGCTCGACAATTACGTTTTTGCAGCTTGGGTGAACTATAAGCTCATACTCCTGAAGCTGCTGAACACCTGCGCGAATACTGTCCGCGCCCTTTACACTATCGACAATGCGAAGCCCCTCTCGGCGTAGGGTGTCGTTGGTTTTAGGCTCTGCAGAGTCGGCTACAATTCGCTCCTTGCGATATCCCATGCTGACGATGCGGCTTACTATATCGCTGTTTAAAAGGCGAGTCTCGTAAAGCTCGTCATAGATATAAATTTTGTGGTCGGGTGGGCAAACTGCCATGGCGATAAAGGCAGTCGGGTCGTTGGTGTAGCCATAATCAAGACCAAAAACGTGGCGATATTTATAGCTCTCATCGACCACTCCGCCCTCTGCATATTTTATGCCGATGCTTTTTCGGTCAAAGGGCTCAACCCTCCACCGCTCATAAACAAGACCCTCAGCCACTCCCCATTCGCCAAGACCTGCAACGGCATAGCGACGGGGGTTATTTATTCGCATCTGCTCAAACATTCTGATATCTGACCCGTCTAACCACTCGTTGCAGGTGTAGTTGGTGGTCATTGCCAGCACGTCGGGGTCGGGGTCAATATCAAAGAAGCGACTTTTAAGCCAGTGATTCTCATTCCAAGGGTTAAAGGTGAGGGTGATTTGCTTAAAAAGTCCTTCGGGAGCTTTGCCTCGAATAGACTCGTTTATCATGTCAAAATCAGACTCACTCTCGACCTCATAAGCCTCCTCAATCCACAGCCAACAAAGCATACCGACCTCGACCGTAACCGAGGTGACCTTGAGGGGGTCATCAAGCCCTCGAAAGAGTATTTTTTGCCCCGTAGGGCAATAGGTCATCTCAAGAGGCGATTCCTTTACATCCCAAAGGTGAGCTACTCCCAGGCGATTAACTGCCCATTTAAGCTCAGCAAAGCATGAATCCTTTAGGGTGCGATAGGTCTTGCGAATGACCAAACTGTTTGCAAGGGGGTATTGCATGGTGCGGGCAATAAAGTTGAGGGCAGTCGTTTTGCTCTTTTTTGAAGCTCGACTGCCTTTGCAGACTCGGTATCTGCCTTTAAAATGCCAATAATCGCGATACCCCTTGCCTACCACGTCGGGTAGATAAATTGTGCTACTCAAGGTCATCACTGCCGGTTATGACCACCCCTGCCGAATCGGCCGCATCACAGCCCTTGAGCCTACCCTTGAGCTCAAAATAGAGCTTGATTGCCCTCATATCACCCGATTTGCATTTTTCAATGAGCGCCCCCCACACCGCAGCAAGGGAGCTCTCTGAATACTTGTCGATTAATTGCCTGACATATGAAACGAAATTCTCATCGTCAAGATATTTGCAAATGGTTGCAAACGCAATATTCTCTTGCTCACAAAGCTCCTTAATCGTCATATTGCAGGATGGGTCAGCAAGTAGCTGTGCAAGCCTTTGCTTTTTAGTGGATAGGCCGTTTATCTGCTCTGCCGTTTCGATCACCTCCGTAGCTAAAACTAACGCATTACTTTTTGCACCGACTCCCACCGTCATGCGTTTGGCGCTCCTCCCACCATTAGTTACTCACCAAAGGCTACTGTTCTGCCGTAGTGGATGCTGCCTGTGGCATTTACAAACTCGACCACCTTTTTGGTGCCCACACCTATTCTCATGCCGTGCTTTGAGTCGTAAACGCCTGAGGGTCTGTAACCCGCTTTATAAAGTCGCTCAAGCCCTATCCTTCTTCGAGTTTCGTTTCGCTTTGCCGCCGCTCTCGCTCTTTGGTCGGCAAAAATGTTGCCCCCTGAGCGCAAAATGTTGCGCTTTTGCATACAATCAAAGCAGAGCTTTTCCTCCGGATTGGCTCTGGGTCTTTGACAGCAGTTACAAATTGTTCTCAAAATATCATCCTCCATTCTCGTCAACGAAGCACTCAGCCTCATACCGTGAGCTAAACGAGCCCTCTTCCCCGTCAACAAAATATCGTTTGTTTATAAACAGCCCACCACAAAAAGGGCAGGCATTGTAGCTACCCTCGTCTGAATCAGACAAGACGGGTCGGTCAAATCGCTCCCTGCACCGACCGCACTTATATTCGCTATATATCAGCGCTCCCCTATACAAAGCCATTAATTCACCTCAAAAATTTGTTGACTTTTACAGAATTATGTAATATACTTTTATCAACAAGGTTAATTTAAGTTGTTTGTTACAGTTTTCTGTAAGCGTTGATGATATAATATTACAGTATTCTGTATTTGTCAATAGAATTTACAGAATTCTGTTTATTTTATTTTTTTGCAAGGAGTGAGACTTATGTCTGCGCTGTATGAAAAAATAGTCGCATTGTGTGACCAATGTGGCCTGAGTGTGACCGAAATGTGCAAGCAAGCCGGGGTGACTCGCAGCATTCTCTCAGAGTTTGCTTCGGGCAGAACTAAGAGCCTATCTAACAGCACGCTCATTAAAATCTGCGCCTTTTTGGGGGTGACCACCGATTATATGACGGGCATGATTGCAAGCGACAACGCAGTTTGCCCCGTATGCGGCTTTCGCTTCCCCATACCTGATGATGAGGGTGCTACTGCTCACAGCTGTTATCATGAGCGCTTTAAAATGCTTTGCAAAAAATATGAATTTGTTTATCCTGAGCATATAAGCGATAGCATGATAGACGAAAATGAGCAACCGGTGAAGGCTAAATTCTCAAAGAGCGTTTTAGCTCACGGTGAGAATCACCCCGGATATGAGGATTATTTAAAGTGGCTTGAGGTTGCTGAGGGTGACTATCTTTATGAGCCGAATGAATATGCTCCGAAGCCCTATTATTCTAAAAAAAGCAATGATATGACCATGCTGCCCCATGACAAAATCAGGCTTGTGCCCCTATATGAGTCGGCTTCGGCAGGGTTTGGCGCTCAGGCGACCGATATGGTGGTCGATTATATGCCACTGTTTATCTCGTCTGACTCAGAGGCTGATAACACCATGTGCATTAAAGTAGTCGGCAACTCAATGTATCCTAAAATTGAGGATGGCGATATCGTGCAGGTGCTCAAAACTCCGTCGGTTGACTCGGGCAAAATTGCCGTTGTGCTGCTCGATGGTGATGAGGGGCTTATTAAAAAGGTCTTTTATGGCAGTAATTGGGTCGAGTTGCACTCAATAAACCCCGAATATGCGCCCCGTCGCTTTGAGGGTGCTGAGGTGCAAAGGCTGAGGGTGGTCGGTCTTGTTAAACGAATAATTAAAGATTGCTAAAATAAAAAAGCACCGTAGTCTCACTTGACTACGGTGCTTAATTTATATTTAGATTTCTTCAAACAAGGGGGTTGAGAAGTAGCGCTCTGCAGTGTCGGGCAATACTGTTACAACCGTTTTGCCTTTGCCGAGCAGTTTTGCCAGCTTGATGGCTGCAGCAACGTTGGTACCACTCGAGATACCACACATGATACCCTCTTTTGAGGCAAGAAGCTTTGCAGTGCCTATAGCCTCGTCATCCTTAACGATACAAATATCGCTGAAAATCTCTTGATTTAGTATCATGGGGATAACGCCGTCGCCTATACCCATTTGCAGATGGGTGCCGATTGAGCCACCTGACAAAATAGCAGCATGCTCCGGCTCAACAGCCCAAATGGTCATATCGGGGTTATGCTCTTTAAGCACCTCACCGATACCGGTGATGGTACCACCGGTGCCTATGCCAGAGCAAAAGCCGTCGATAGGGCCATCTACAGCCTTGATTATTTCTATCGCTGTCTGCTTGCGCTGAACGTCGGGGTTAGCAGGATTCTCAAACTGCTGAGGAACGAAAACCTTGGGGTCAGCCACCTTCATATCGAGGGCGAGCTTTACGCATTGCTCAATGCAATCACCTATGTTGCCTGCATCGTGCACAAGGATAACCTCGGCGCCATAATGCTCAACCAATTTGCGGCGCTCTTCGCTGACCGAGTCGGGCATGATAATACGGGTTTTGTAGCCGCGAACTGCACCTACAAGGGCAAGGCCTATACCCTGATTGCCACTTGTGGGCTCGACGATAATGCTGTCGCTATTAATAAGACCCATGCGCTCAGCTTCGTTAATCATGTTGAGGGCGGTGCGAGTTTTGATAGAACCACCAACGTTGAGACCCTCGTATTTAACGAGTATTTGAGCCGAATCGGGGTCGGCCATGTGATTTAGTTTTATCAGTGGGGTGTTGCCCACAGCATCAAGTATAATATTATAGATCATTGGTATCCTCCAAATGGAATTTATAGGTATCTAAACTATTATATGCGTTAAAATCACGCTTGTCAATAGCGAGAGGTTACCCCCTTTTGAGCACCCTGCCGACAAGGCTGAAAAAGATAAACGCAACTGCATCAGCAGCTACAATGGTGGCACCAACGGGGGTGCCTGCAACGAGCGAGGTCATAAAGCCGACGGTAGCACACACCACCGACAAAGCTGCAGCGCAGACCGTGACCGAGCGAAAACTTTTAAAAACTCTCATTGCCGAAATAGCAGGAAAAATGACCAGCGCCGAGATAAGCAGCGAGCCAACAAGGTTCATGGCAAGCACGATAATAACGGCTATAATAACGGCTATGAGCATATTATAGGCGCCTACGTTTATTCCACAGGCGCGAGCGAAATCCTCATCGAAGGTGACGGCAAAGAGTCTGTGATAGAGCAAAACAAAAACTGCAAGCACCACTATCGACATTACGGCGCAAACCCAAACCTGAGTTTTATCGAGGGTTAAAACGTTGGCTGAGCCAAACAAGGTGTTGCACACGTCGCCCGACAGATTGGTTGAGCCGGAAAAGATATTGAGCAACAGATAGCCGATAGCCAGAGCACTGACCGACAGCATTGCTATTGCAGCATCGCCCTTGATTTTTGCGTTTTGACCTGCTCTGAGCAATAATATAGCGCAAACAACGGTAACGGGCATAACTATGAGCATATTTTGGGTGACGTTTAGCACCGAAGCGATAGCGAGGGCTCCGAATGCAACATGAGACAGACCGTCGCCTATAAAAGAAAATCGCTTTAGCACCAGTGTTACGCCAAAAAGCGACGCGCATAAAGAGATAAGCACACCCACTATAAGCGCATATCTGACAAAAGGGTAGCTTAAATACAACACGAGGGTATCAAGCATCACTCGGCACCCCCTTCGTTTGCAACAAAGCGCTTGCCGATGTCGCTCGAGAGATACTCTTTGGCAGTGCCAAAAAAGTGTGGCTCGTCGCCGATATGCAACACGTGGTCGGCATATTTAATTGCAGAGTCAATATCGTGCGATATCATGATAACTGCAATCTTATCCTCTTTATTGAGCTTATAGATGGTATCATAAAGCTGTGATGCCATGTGGGGGTCAAGACCTGTGACAGGCTCATCGAGCAGCAACAGCTTTTCAGTAGCGCACAAGGCTCTGGCGAGGAGCACTCTTTGCTGCTGACCACCTGAAAGCTCACGGTATGAACGATGATCAAGACCATTCAGCTCAAGGCGACTGATAGCCTCAGCCCCTCTTTGCTTTTGAGCTCGGTTAAAAAATGGGTTAAGGCTTTTGGCTACACAGCCAGACAAGACCACCTCACGCACCGACGCTGGGAAGTCTCTTTGCACCGCCGTCTGCTGTGGCAGATAGCCTATCTCGCCCGATTTGAGGCCATCACCGATAGTGATACTGCCGCTAATCGGCTTTATAAGGCCGAGCAAAGCCCTCATAAGGGTGGTTTTGCCCGAGCCGTTTTCGCCCACTATACACAGGTAGTCGCCACCGTTAACCTCAAAGCTGATATGCTCAGCCACGGCAGTGCCGTCATAACCGAGGGCAACATCCTTGCAGGATATGAGAGCCATTACGTTCCCTCCTTTATCGATAAAGCCTCTTTGAGCACCTCAAGATTGTGCACCATTGCGTCAAAATAGGTCATGCTTTTGGTGACCGACTGAAGCGAATAAAGGCTTAATATTTTTTGATTTTTTGATTTTGTGTTGGCTATAACGGTGGTTGCAAGCTTTTTGTTGCTACCATCGATAGTCATTATATAGCCGAGCGACAGCTCGTCCACCCTTTTTGAAAGGGTTATGACCGTCTCAAAATCGGCATCGACCTCGGATGAGCAACCGGGAAAGGCTGCCAAATAATCGAGGTTGTAATCGCTGAAAAGGTAAACAAAAGGGAAACGGTCGGCAAAAACAACCGTTTTGTTTTTGGGGTTTGACAGCGCCTTATCGTAATCAGCCTTGAGAGAGGTCAGCTTTGAGATATAGCTATCAAAGTTTTGTTTGTAGCTTTGCTTATTCTCGGGGTCGATTTGGCATAGGCGCTCATATATTTTAGTGCAAATAATTTTTGCATTTTTCAGAGACAGCCAAACATGCTCGTCATAAGCGCAATTGTCATCATGGTGCTCATGCTCATGGCCATGCTCTGAAACAGCAGAGGGCTGACAAAGCAGTCGGTCACCCACTACCTCCATAAGTCGCATTGGTGCCGATTCATTTTTATTGTTTTTGAGGGCAGACTCTATCCAAGCGTCAGCCGTGCCCCCTGTGTAGACCACCAAATCAGCAGTAGTAACGCTGATGATATCGGCAGCAGTTGGCTGATAAGAATGCATGTCGGTGCCGTTATCAGCAATGAGAGTTACTCCCTTTTCGGTGCCCATAATGTTTTTTACCCAGTCATATTCGGCGTATGATGCGCAAACCACCTTAACAGAGTCGGTTGCGCTGTTGTTATCGCCACAGCCGACCATTAATAACGCCAAAACGAGCGCCATAACGAGACAGATTAATCTTTTCATGCTCTTGCCCCCCTATCAGTTACAGCCACCACACACCCCGTAAAGGACGGTGCGTTGCTGGTCAATTTGAAAATGGGTGCTTGCAAGAGCTTTTTTGAGGGCTGTTTCGGCTGAATGATCCTCCATGTGAAAGATGCGACCACACCTTGTGCATTGCATATGAATGTGCTCACAGCAATGAGCCGACGCTAAGTATTGATAGGTTAGCCTTCCATCCTCAGTCGCAAAGCGACGAAGCTGACCCTCTTTGACCATGCGATCTATGTTGCGATACACTGCGCTGCGCGAGATATCGCCCGACTGCATCATATCGGCAGCAATGCGCTCAGCAGTCAACTGCTGGTCGCAATGGCGCTCAAAATATTCGGTTAACAGTCGGCGCTGAGCCGTCGTATATCCCTTCATAATATCCACCTCTCGGTCAATTTGCGATTGAGTCGCAAATTATTATAATTCAGCCAGAGCGTTATGTCAATAGCAAAAAAAGAAGGTAGACACTAAAAAGCATCTACCTTCTTGAGTTTTAACGGATGTTGCCGTTACCTTTAATAATATATTTATAGGTGCAAAGCTCTCTAAGACCCATTGGCCCACGAGCGTGTAGGCGCTGAGTCGAAATGCCCATCTCACAGCCGAGACCAAATTCACCACCATCGGTGAAACGGGTTGAAGCGTTAATATAAACCGAAGAGCTGTCAACCATGCGAGTGAAGATCAAGGCAGTGTCGTTATTTGCCGTTATGATGGCTTCGCTATGACCTGTTGAGTGAGCCGAGATATGCTCTGCAGCAGACTCCACACTATCGACCACCTTGACAGCGAGAATATAATCGAGAAACTCGGTGTCAAAATCGGCATCACCTGCTGGGGTGCCTGAGATGATAGCCGAAGCTTCTGCATCAAGCCTCAATTCGACGGAGATTTGGCCCTCGCTCTCATGCTTTGTAACCAATCGGTCTTTTAGCATGGGCAAAAACTGCTCGGCAACATCACGGTGCACAAGACAGACCTCTGCTGCATTGCAGACCGAGGGTCGGCTTGTTTTGGCGTTGTTGACGATAGAAAGAGCCATGTTTAAATCGGCATCCTTATCAACATAGATATGGCAAATTCCCGTGCCCGTTTGGATGCAGGGCACACGAGCGTTGTCGGTGCAGGCTTTGATAAGGCCTGCGCCACCTCGGGGAATGAGTAGGTCAACGTAGCCGACTGCCGTCATGAGTCTATTTGCGCTCTCACGGGTGGTATCTTCAACGAGATTGATTATATCGGTGTTAATGCCGAGTGATTTAATCCCCTCTTTGAGGCAATCAACAATAGCAGCGCATGAGCGATAGGCATCACTGCCACAGCGAAGCACACAGACGTTGCCACTCATAAGAGCGAGAGCGGCGGCATCAGAGGTAACGTTGGGTCGGCTCTCATAAATAATTGCGATAACGCCCATAGGAACGGCAGTTTTCTCAATCAAAAGGCCGTTAGGTCTTGCGGTGCTCTCGAGCACCATGCCGACGGGGTCGCTAAGCTCTGCGACCTGACGCATTCCCTCTGCCATAGACTTGATTCTGTCGCTGTTGAGCATCAAACGGTCGAGCATGACCTCGCTTATTTTGCCCTTTGCAGCTTTCATATCGAGCTTATTGGCTTCGATTATTTTATCGGTGCCCTCAACGAGAGCATCGGCCATTTTGATAAGAGCCTTCTGCTTTTGCTCGGTCGAGAGCAGCATCGGCACGCTTCTGACCGATTTTGCAGCTATAAGTATACTATCGGTGGTTCTCATTAGTTTTTGCCCCCTGCGAATTTGGTGCCTACCTGCTTGCCCTCGATGATATCATAGAGCTGTTCGGGTTTTGAGCCGTTTGCAATAACCATATCGACACCATTTGAGGTTACGATTTTTGCAGCTCTGAGCTTTGTAACCATTCCACCCGTGCCCATGCTACCCGACTCACCTGCAATGCTGAAGAGGTCATCATCAACCCTCTCAACAAGCTCGATGAGTTTTGCATTTGGGTCGGTGTGGGGGTCGGCTGTGTAAAGGCCATCAATATCGCTGAGCAAAACAAGCAGCTCAGCCTTTGAGCAAACGGTTACTATTGCAGCGAGTGTATCGTTATCACCGACCGAAATCTCTTGCGTTGCGATGGTATCGTTCTCATTAATAATGGGAAGAACGCCCAGCTCCAAAAGACGATAGATGGTGTTTTCAAAATTCTCTTTGCGATCGGGATGGTCAAGGTCGTCACCCGTGAGCAATATCTGAGCCACAACGTGGTTATACTCGGTAAAAAGCTTATCGTAGGTATACATCAGCTCGCATTGGCCGACAGCGGCTGCCGCCTGCTTAGTGGGCATGTCGGTGGGTCTGCCTTGAACGGGGAGCTTGCCGATGCCCATACCGATTGCGCCAGATGATACCAAAATAACCTCGTGACCTGCGTTTTTGAGGTCGCTGAGTACCTTGCACAATAGCTCGACCTGACGGATGTTAAGGCAGCCCGTCGAATGAGCCAGAGTTGAGGTGCCGACTTTTATAACTACTCTCATTATTTACACTTCACTTTCCAAGTTGCTTTGTTCGATTGTAGGCTGCAATAACTGCCTCCATAACAGCCGAACGGAGCCCACCCAATTCGAGGGCTCTCACACCCTCAATGGTGCTGCCACCGGGTGAACAAACTGCATCCTTGAGCACACCGGGGTGCTCTCCACTCTCTAATGCGAGCAAGGCAGCTCCTGCCACCGTTTGCTCTGCATAAACCAATGCCCTGTCGCGTGTCAGTCCACAATCAACAGCACCGTCAGCTAAGGCTTCGATAAACTGATAAACGAATGCAGGGCCACAGCCTGACAGGGCACTGCCTGCATCAATAAGCTTCTCAGGCAGTGCATCGAGCTTGCCTGCATTTTTCATAATGTCGCAAAAAACTGCAACATCATCCTCTGCAACACCCTCGTTGCAATAAAGAATCATGCCCTGACCGATTGAGGCAGGGGTGTTTGGCATAATGCGAATAACGGGGTAATCGGCGCCGGAGTAACGGCGAATCGACTCAATATCGACCCCTGCAGCCATTGAAACAAGCACGAAGGGAGTTTCACGCTCTTTTAGAATCGGAGCGATATCGCTAAGGGTTGAGGCAATAACCTGAGGCTTGACGGCAATAAATATGTAATCAGCATCCTTAGCGCACTGCTCAATGGTAGCCGAAACCGAATTGGTGCTCTTTAAAAGCGACTCAACCTTATCGGCGCTTTTATCACACAGCATGAGGCTATATCCACTTTTTGATGCAGCAAGAGCAAGGGCTGAACCCATGTTGCCACAGCCGATAAAAGCCACCCTTGAATTTTTATTCATATAATATTACCATCCTTGTATATTTATTGCTTTATGATACCACCCCTAAAAGCCTGTGTCAAGTGGAGCAAAGCCAAAAAAAAACAGCATGGCAGCAATAAACTGTCATGCTGTTTGATAATTTTGATGCTTATCCTACGATACCGGTTCTTTCAACCGACTGGACAAAGTAGCGCTGGAGCACGATATACATCAGCAGCAACGGAATTACAAAGAGCAGAGCACCTGCCATCGTTTTGGTTGTGAAGTTGAAGTAGTCGTGACCACCACCGAGGTTTCCGCGAAGGTTTGAAAGAGCCTTAGCCAGAGTTGATTTACGAGAAATGAACTGGCTGGTGTAGAAGGTGTCATTCCAATACCACACTATCGAGAAAAGGAATACGGTCAGGTATGAGCCTGCTGCGTTGGGAACCATGATGCGATAGAAGGTCTTAAAGAAGCCTGCACCGTCAACCATAGCTGCCTCTTCGATTTCGACAGGAATGTTGCGGAAGAACTGACGGAAGATGTAGACATAAAGTCCTGATCTCAAACCGGTTGCAAACAACGCAGGTAGCCAGAAAACGAACCAGCTATCAATCATGTTTGTGGTTAAAGGCTCAGGCATTTCAGCATGAAAAACCATGTCCACAATGGGGGCAATAATCGGAATTGAGAAGCTCTTATATTGGAAGTAAAGAGGAATAACGATGGTTGATGCAGGAACAATAAGGGTCAGCATAACCAAGGTAAACCAAAGACCACTACCACGGAATTTGAAGCGAGCAAAACCGTAGCCAACCATTGAGCATGAGATAAGCTGAAGAACGGTACTCACCATTGCCATAACAAAGGTTGTGACGAAAGAAGTATCATACTTCATAATCTGGAATGCAGTTTTGAACTGGTCAAGAGTAACTGCCTTGGGTATCCAGATAACCGAGGGGTCCATAACCTGGTTATTGGGGCGAATAGCCATGGTTATCATGTAAAGCACGGGGTAGACCAAGATATAAGAAAGGCCGATCAACATTATGAATCTGACAATTTTCCAAATCAGGTTACCGATTTCAGTAGCTATAATTTTTTGATTCATTATAACGATCTCCTTTCTTACTTATTTGTCTGATAGAATACCAGTTTGTTACCGACAAGGAATACTGCACCGACAACAACAAGCAAGCAAACAAAGAATATCCAAGACATCAAGCATGCAAGGTCATAGTTGATGTTGCTGAATGCGATGCCGTTGATATAGCTCATTACGGGGTTACTTGCATCGGTGATCGAGTCGATAATCGTGTAAATAACGTTAACCAAGATGATGGGCGATACGTTGGGGAAGGTTACCTTCCAAAAGATTTCCCAACCGGTTGCGCCCTCAATCTTAGCTGCTTCATACAGCTGAGGGGGAACGCTCTGCAATGATGCGAGGAAGAGAAGAATCTGAACACCACATTTCCACAAGGTGTCAAATATCTGGTTAACGGTGGTGATAAACCAATCGACCAGCTGGGTCGGAAGGTTCATACCCTCAAGAACCTCAAGCATACCTGCAGCCTGGAAAACGGTTGCTGAAGAGTCACTCTCCATGGTGCTGTAGAAGGTATCGCCTTTGATAATCTTGATAACAACACCTGAGGTTACAACAACAGGCATGAAGAAGATTGCACGAGCGATAAAACGACCTCTGAAATTCTGATTGAGGATGATTGCTATAAACAGGGAGAAGATGATGATAACCGGTACGGTATAAAGAAGGTTCTTACCGGTATCAAGCAGCTTAATCCAGAACTGGCTCTCTCTGTTAATCATGTTTGCGTAGTTGGTTAAGCCAAAGAATTTAAGGGTGATACCGCCACCTGTTGCCATCTTCATATCGAAGAAGGTGAAGTAAAGTGCGGTAACCAGCGGCTGAAGGTAGAAGCACATGAATCCAAAAATGAAAGGAAGTACGAAGGCAAGGCCTGCGCGTGCTCTACGCTGCTGCTCTGTTAAAAGCTTTTTTTGTTTTTTCATTGCTCCTCGCCTCCTTCAGTCTCGGTTTTTGCAGTTAAACCCTCATACTCGGTGCGACTGAGAACAAGGTAGCCCTCTGCGGGTACGGTCTTTGAGCCGATAGTATAATCATTTAAGCTGTAGTTGACCAGTATGGTTCTCTCACCGCCGTAGGTGGTAGCACGAACGTCTGCAGTGATGATATCATGGTCGGTAATCTGCTTGTTGTGGTAACCATCAAGAGCTTCGCTAAGCTTCTTATAGTCTTCAGCAGCAGTATCCTGCCATGTCTTGTACTGGCTGGTGTAGATGTAGTTCAGACGAGTGTTGAGGAAAACAGAGCTCTCTGAATCGGTGAATGTGTAGTAGGGTGCTGCACCGGTCTCAAACTGACGGAGTAGCTGAATGTCTGTATCAAAGGTAAGATTGTGGGCAGTTTCGGTGTAGGTTACGAGGCCGTGAAGTGCTATCTGAGCAAAGGGCACGTCAGTAAAGGAAACCTCATAGCCATCTGAATACATGGGCAATCCTACGATAACGTCGGCAGATTTGAGTGCAAAGCTGTTGCCTCTATCAATCATAACGCTACCTGACTTGCCAAGGTTATCTTTGATAGATGCAAGAGCTGATACCATAAGCTCAGCAGTCTGCTGAGAGTCGGTGAACTTAGAAGCGGTATCATTAAGGTTTGAATAGATGCGATTGCCAAGGCTACCTGCAGAGACACCGTCGATTCCGTATTTATCAAAGCCCTTAAAGAAGCTCTTGACCTGACCCTCAAACATCTGAGGTCTGCACAAGTAATATTTGTAGTAGCCCTTATCACCGGTGCTGCGATAGAATGAGGTCTGAACAGCATGGTTGTTGAGCAGGTTGCGAACAGCAAACATGTTGGGGGTGTTAAGCCCCTTTGACTTATAGATGTTAACCATCTCAAGCTCAAGATAGATTCTACCGCCCTGATCCTTAAGGAGCTTATCAAGATCCTTAAGGTCTTGAGCTGAGCCAAGCTTTGACTCATGCTTTGAGCCGGTAATAACTGAGCCCTCAATGCCGCCCTTCATCCAGCCTTCGTAACGCAGGTTAATGTTTTTAATGCCCTTTTTCTGAAGGGATTTAATCATTGACTCTGCCTGCTCAAAGGTGGTTGCAGTTTTGGTGACGGGGGTAACAAAGCCCATAACAGACTCGGTCTTTTTGAAAGCACCGATTGTATCTATATAGAAGGGCAAATTCTCTGAAACGTCAGAGCCAACACCCTTCTCGGTCAGATACTCGCGATAGGTTTCAGCCATGCCGATATAGTCGGCCTTGTCACCATCGAGACCGTAATATCTAACGGTAACTGCATCCATATCGGTGGGCTCATAGGTAACCTGCTGATAGTTAACAATGTTGTAGTTGTTTTTGGTTGAGAAAGCGTCGGTCTTGTTATATATGAATTCGGCATAGCAAGCAGTGAAGGGAGAATTCTCTCTTGCGCTTCTAGCCTTAATCATAGAGACTGCATCGCCTGCATCAATAACTGCGAACCAAGCCTGATCGTTGATCTTGGTGCCAAACACGGGCAAAACGGTTGCCTCTTCATGACCAAGCTTATAGTTGGCTGCAAGAGCACTGTCACGACCGTAGACGTAGGTTGAATACTCTTTAACCTGACCGTCAAGTGAAGCAAAGTTATTCTTCATAAGTGCGCCACTACCATTAGGAATAAGCATGTAGCCGTTATCTTCTTTAGAATAAATTGCAGTGCCAAAATAAGGCATAACTGCGACGGTGAGGAACTCACTGGTGCACTTCTTATTGATCTTGATTTTGTTAAACTCAACTGAAACGTCAAAATGATCATCGCTCAGCTGATAGGTCATGGGAACTTCAAAGCCCATTCCCTTTTTAATGTCAGGATACTTATAGGTGATTCTGACGCCCTTGCCACTAATCTTTTCGATTTTGTAATCGCCGTTTTCGATAGCGTCTAAGGTGTTGCAGTTTTGAGTAACAGTCTTTTTATCCTGATAGTAGAAAATTGCTGTTGAGAGAAGTCTGCGCTTAGTCAGACCATCCTTAACACCATTTGCGTTTGCAGGTGTTGAATACAATACAGAGCCGGTCTTTATATCTTTGAATGCAAAGATTACTGCCTGCTTTTTGAGCTCAAGCATGTAGAGCTCTTTAGTATCGGTAGAAGCAATCTTCTCGAACTGATCAAGACTTGTAAAAAGAGGTGCTACACTGCCATCGATAAAGGTGGCAGTCTCTTCTGAGCCGACAACACCGGTATCAACGACGGGGAGCTCCTGCTCTTTATTATCTGCAAGAACGGATATAGCGCCCGATGAAAGCATCATAACAAGGATGGATGCGACAGCGAGAATCGAATATACTATTTTTCTTTTCATTTCACATCACTCCATCCCTTTATACTCTAAATCGGAAGACCATCTCTTGATACAAGCCAGTAACGAAATTATAGATTTCATAGAACAAGCTAAACATCAGAACTGCCAAAAGCAGAAGAATAAGCACTCCGACAACGGTCAGAAGCATCGATATGATGCTCTTGCCGACTGTGTACTGGTGAACGGTGGTGTTGGCTAAGAACATCAGAAGGATCATCCAACCAAAGACGATGGTTGAGCCCATTGTTATGAAGGCGCCCTCTTCGATGGTGACGACCTTTGAAATTATGGTCATCGGTATAATGGTCAGCACCTGCGGCATAACT